>DASQCX010000934.1:0-11777 GCA_035634455.1 Burkholderiaceae bacterium | reverse complement strand
CGATCATCGCGAAGTGGCCACGCACCCCCAGCTCCGACAGCGGCGCATCGAGCGGCCGCCCGGGAGCGGCGACGGACAGGTAGTCGCGGGCGCCGGCCGAGGTCTGCAGCTTGGCCCAGCGCGAGGAGACGGCCAGGCCGTCGGTCTCGACGTTGAGCCGCACCTGCATGCGCAACTGCCAGCCGAGCTCGCGGCTGTAGAAGATCAGCGTGCCCTGCGGCGACTGCTCGATCTGGCGCACCTTGGGCGAGCGCGCGTCGGTGTAGAAGATCAGGCGGCGCTCGGCCGCGTCCACCTCGCGCAGCACCAGGCTGCGGGCGTCGGCCTGGCCGTCGTCGACGGTGGCCAGCACGGCCACGCGCCACTCGTGCGGCGGCTCGTGGGCATCCTCGCCGGGCTCGCTGCGCGGCCGCGTCGCCACGCATCGTTCGAGCTCGCTCCAGACGCTCGCCTCGATCTCGTCGAGTTCCTGCAGTCGTGAATCCACGGCAGACCTCCTGGCGGGAAGGGGAGCATCAACGCTAACGCTCGTCCCCGCGCCGGTCAATCGGGATCGCGTAAATTTTCTCGATCGATTTTCGAGGATCGTTGACGCCGCGAAATCCCGCGCGAAGCTGGCGTTAAGGCGGCGTCAACGCAGCGGCGCGACGACGCTCCTTTGCGCGGTGCAGCAGGACTTCGGGTACCGCCGGCCGATACGGCCAGACGTATCCGTCCGGCAACCTCAACCTTCGTGCCGCAAGGCCGGGAACAGGATCACGTCGCGGATGCTGGCGCTGTCGGTCAGCAGCATCATCAGGCGGTCGATGCCGATGCCGCAGCCGCCGGTGGGCGGCATGCCGTACTCGAGCGCGCGGATGAAGTCGGCGTCGTAGAACATCGCCTCCTCGTCGCCGGCGTCCTTGTTGGCGACCTGGGCCTGGAAGCGGGCGGCCTGGTCCTCGGCGTCGTTCAGCTCGGAGAAGCCGTTGGCGTACTCGCGGCCGGTGATGAACAGCTCGAAGCGCTCGGTGATGGCCGGGTCGGTGTCGGACGCGCGCGCCAGCGGGCTCACCTCGACCGGGTAGTCGATGATGAAGGTCGGCTGCCACAGCTTGGCCTCGACCTCGGCCTCGAACAGGCCGAACTGCAGCTCGGCCAGCGTCCAGTGCTCGGGCGCCTTCTCGCCGGCGGCCACGATGCGCTGGCGCAGCAGGGCCTTGTCCTCGGTCTGCGCGACGGTCAGGCCGCAGTGCTCGACCAGCGAGTCGCGCACCGTCAGGCGGGCGAACGGCTTGTCCAGGTGCACTTCCTTGCCTGCGTACGTGAGCGCGGCCGAGCCGGTGGCGGCGATGGCGGCGTGGCGCAGCACCTGCTCGGTGAAGTCCATCAGGTCGTGGTGGTTCCAGTACGCCGCGTAGAACTCCATCATCGTGAATTCGGGGTTGTGCCGAACCGAGATGCCTTCGTTGCGGAAGCTGCGGTTGATCTCGAACACGCGCTCGAAGCCGCCCACGATCAGGCGCTTGAGATAGAGCTCGGGCGCGATGCGCAGGTACATCGCCTGGTCGAGCGCGTTGTGGTGCGTGACGAAGGGCTTGGCGTTCGCGCCGCCCGGGATCGGGTGCAGCATGGGCGTCTCGACTTCCATGAAGCCGTTGGCGACCATGAAGGCGCGGATCTGGCCGAGCGCGGCGCTGCGCGCGCGGAAGCGCTTGCGGGCGTCAGCGTCGGTGATGAGGTCGACATACCGCTGGCGGTACTTGACTTCCTGGTCGGCGACGCCGTACCAGTCGCTCGGCAGCGGACGCAGCGACTTGGTCAACAAGCGCAGCTTCATGACCTTGATCGTCAGTTCGCCGGTCTTCGTGATGAACAGCGTGCCTTCCGCACCCAGGATATCGCCCAGGTCCCAGTGCTTGAACGCGCTGTAGACCTCTTCGCCGACGTTATCGATGGCGACGCGCAACTGGATGCGGCCCGTCGCATCTTGCAGCGAGCAGAACGACGCCTTTCCCATGGTGCGCTTGAGCATCATGCGGCCGCCGACGCTGACCTGGATGTCCTGCGGCTCCAGTTCCTCGTTGGTCAGCTGGCCGTACTTGGCGACCAGGTCGGCCGCGCGGTTGGCGGGCTTGAAGTCGTTCGGGAACGCCACGCCGCCCTGGGCCCGGATCGCGGCCAGTTTCTCGCGACGCTCCGCAATCAGCTTGTTCTCGTCGAGCGGCGGGGTGGGCGTCGTGGTGTCCATGCTTGGGAATCGATGCGGGAGGGGAGGGTGCCGGCCCGTCGGCCGGCAGGAAGCGGCAGCGCGGGCTGCCAGGGAGAACCCGCGATTTTACGTGGAACCCACGGGATTCCGCGCCTTGACGCGGCGACGCGCTTTCGCCGTCCCGCCCGGCTGACCTAAAATCGCGGATTCCCTTCGTTCACCCACCCGCCCGCGTCACGCGCGGGCGCGAGCGCGCGGCGGCCGCGAGCAGGCCTGTTTCCCGCGCGCCCGGCTCCTCCCGGAAGTTCCATGTCCGCCCACAGTCTTCGCCCCAACACCCACGCCCCCGTCGCCGGCCGCAAGGTGCGCTTCGCCCTGGCCGGCTGCGGCCGCATCGCCGCCAACCACATGGAGTCGATCAAGGTGCATGCCGAGCGGGCCGAGCTGGTCGCGGTGTGCGACACCGACCCGGCCAAGCTGGCGGCGGCCGTCGAGCGCACCGGCGCGCGCGGCTATCCCAGCCTGGAGGCGATGCTGGCGGCCGAGACGCCCGACTGCGTCATCGTCACGACGCCCAGCGGGCTGCACTCCCAGCAGGTGATCCAGTGCGCGCGCGCCGGCTTCAACGTGATGACGGAAAAGCCCATGGCCACGCGCTGGCAGGACGGCCTGGCGATGGTGCGCGCCTGCGACGAGGCCGGCGTGCGCCTGTTCGTCGTCAAGCAGAACCGGCGCAACAAGACGCTGCAGATGCTCAAGCAGGCGATGGAGCTGGGCCGCTTCGGCCGCGTCTACTCGATCGGCGTCAACGTGTTCTGGACGCGTCCGCAGGAGTACTACGACTCGGCCGCCTGGCGCGGTACCTGGGAGTTCGACGGCGGCGCCTTCATGAACCAGGCCAGCCACTACGTCGACCTGCTGGACTGGATCGGCGGCCCGGTCGAGAGCGTGATGGCCTACACCGGCACGCTGGCGCGCAACATCGAGGTCGAGGACACCGGCGTGGCCGCGCTCAAGTGGCGCAACGGCGCGATGGGCACGCTCAACGTCACGATGCTGACGTACCCGAAGAACCTGGAAGGCTCGATCACCATCCTGGGCGAGAAGGGCACGGTGCGCATCGGCGGGGTGGCGGTCAACGAGATCCAGCAGTGGACCTTCGCCGAGCCGCATCCGATGGACGCCGGGCGCGAGGACGCGAGCTACCAGACGACTTCCGTCTACGGCTTCGGCCACCCGCTGTACTACGACAACGTCATCAACACGCTGCGCGGCGAGGCGCAGCCCGAGACCGACGGCCGCGAGGGCCTGAAGTCGCTGGAGCTGCTGATCGCGATGTACCTGTCGGCGCGCGACGGCAAGCGCGTCAATCTCCCGCTCGAGTACTGATGCCCACCATCATCCACCCGACCGCGATCGTCGACGACGGCGCCGTCCTCGGCGACGGCTGCCGCGTCTGGCACTGGGTACACATCAGCGGCGGCGCGCGCATCGGCGCGGGCTGCTCGTTCGGGCAGAACGTGTTCGTCGGCAACGACGTGGCCATCGGCGACAACGTCAAGATCCAGAACAACGTGTCGGTGTACGACGCGGTGACGCTGGAGGACGACGTGTTCTGCGGGCCCAGCATGGTGTTCACCAACGTCTACAACCCGCGCGCGGCCGTCGTGCGCAAGAACGAGTACCGCCGCACGCTGGTGCGCCAGGGGGCCACCCTCGGCGCCAACTCGACGCTGGTGTGCGGCGTCACCGTCGGCCGCCACGCCTTCGTCGGCGCCGGCGCGGTGGTGCAGAAGGACGTGCCCGACTTCGCGCTGGTGGTGGGCGTGCCCGCGCGCCAGATCGGCTGGATGAGCCGCTTCGGCGAGCGCCTGGAGCTGCCGCTGTCGGCGCCCGCCGGCCAGACCATCGAGACCACCTGCCCGAACAACGGCGACCGCTATCGCCTCGACGGCCGCGTGCTGTCGCTGATCTCCTGACCCGACACACGACCATGAACGCTCCGCTCCCGCCGCAAGGCAAGATCGAATTCATCGACCTCAAGGCCCAGTACCGCGTGCTGCGCGACGAGATCGCCGTGCGCATGCAGAAGGTGCTGGATCACGGCCAGTACATCATGGGCCCCGAGGTCAAGGAGCTCGAGACCGCGCTGGCCGCGCACACCGGCGCGAAGCACTGCGTCACGGTCGCCAGCGGCACCGAGGCCTTGCTGATCGCGCTGATGGCGCTGGACCTGAAGCCGGGCGACGAGGTCGTCACGACGCCGTTCACCTTCGCCGCCACCGCCGAGACCATCGTGCTGCTGGGCGGCGTGCCGGTGTGGGTCGACATCGAGCCCGACACCTGCAACATCGACGCCTCGAAGATAGCGGCCGCGATCACGCCGCGCACGAAGGCGATCATGCCGGTGAGCCTGTACGGCCAGTGCGCCGACATGGACGAGATCAACGCGATCGCCGCGCGCCACGGGCTGCCGGTGATCGAGGACGCGGCCCAGAGCTACGGCGCGACGTACAAGGGCAAGCGCAGCAACAACCTGTCGACCATCGGCTGCACCAGCTTCTTCCCCAGCAAGCCGCTGGGCTGCTACGGCGACGGCGGCGCCATCTTCACCAGCGACGACGCGCTGGCGCAGGCGGCGCGCGAGATCCGCGTGCACGGCCAGAGCGCGCGCTACACGCATACCCGGGTGGGTGTCGGCGGCCGCATGGACACGCTGCAGTGCGCCGTCGTGCTGGCCAAGCTGGGCCGGCTCGACTGGGAGCTGCAGCGCCGGCGCGAGCTCGGCGCGCGCTACCACGAGCGCCTCGCGCCGCTGAACCTGACGACGCTGACCGTGCGCCCCGACCGCGACAGCGTCTGGGGCCAGTACACGGTGCGCGTCGCGGACCGTGCGCGCGTGCAGGCGGCGCTGGCCGAGGCCGGCGTGCCCACCGCGGTGCACTATCCGAAGCCGCTGCACCGCCAGCCGGCCTACGTGCAGTACGGCAATCCGGACAGCTGCCCGGTGGCGATCGCCGCCGCCGACGAGGTCATGAGCCTGCCGATGAGCCCCGACCTGTCCGACGCCGACATGGACCGCGTGGTCGCGGCGCTGGCCGCGGCCGTCGGCCGGCGCGGGCAGTGACCCTGCCGTGACGGCACCGGCTAGCCGCGGCCTGCTGCGCGCGGTGCTGACGCTCGTCGCCGGCGGCGCCGTCGCGCAGGCCCTGCCGTTGCTGCTGGGGCCGTGGCTCACGCGCCTGTACACGCCGCAGCAGTTCGGGCTGTATCACCTGTTCGCGGCGGTGTCGGCCAACCTCGCCGTCGTGGCTTGCGCGCGCTACGAGTTCGCGCTGCCGCTGGTGGGCGACGCCGCCGACGCCGCGGCGTTGCGCGCGCTGTGCCTGCGCGTGCTCGCGGGCGTGACGCTGGCCAGCGCGATCGGCGCGGCCGCGTGGTTCGCGGGGTCGTCGCAGGGCTGGACGGCGTGGCTGCCGGTGGCTGTCGCGGTGCTGGGTTGGTTGTCGCTGGCCACGCTGTGGGCGACGCGGGCGCAGGCTTACCGCGCCCTGGCGATCGCGCGGGTCGCGCAGTACGGTGGCGCGTCGCTCGCGCAGGCCGGGGCGGCGTTGCTGGGCGCGGGCGTGCAGGGCCTGATCGTCGCGCCGATCGCCGCGGCCGCCGCCGCTGCCGCGATGCTGCGGCTGCCGCTGAAGGACGACGCGCAACCCGCGTCCGGCCGCTGGCGCGAGCTCGCGCGGCGCTATCGGGACTTCCCGCTGCTGAACACGCCGCACGCGTTCACTGGCGCGCTGCAGGACACCGCCGCCATCGCGCTGCTGACCGCCTGGCAGGGTCCGGTCGCGGCTGGCTTCTGGGGACTGGCGCTGCGCTACCTGAAGGCGCCTGCCACGCTGGTGGGCGGCGCGGTGTCGCAGGCGCTGTATCCGCAACTGGCGGCGCATGGCGCGTCCGTCGCTCACGACGCCGACGCGCACGCGCCGCTGCGCGTCACGCGCGAGGGGCGCGCGGCCGTGCGGCGCGTGATGGCCGGCCTGGCCGCGATCGCCGCGCCGCTGGTGCTGCTGCTGTGGGCGATCGGGCCGTGGGTGTTCGAGCGGCTGTTCGGCGCGCAGTGGCGCGGCGCCGGCGAACTCGCGCGGGCGCTGGCGCTGTACATCGGCGTGCACTTCGTCGCGGCGCCGCTGGCCGTCGTCACGCTCGCCTGGGGCGCGCAGGCCTGGGCGCTGCGGCTGGCGCTGGCGGGGCAGGTCGCGTTCGTCGCGGCGCTGGCGGCCGGGCTGCAGCTCGGCGGCCTGGCCGGCGCGGGCTGGGCCGTGTCGATCGCGATGATGCTGTACTTCGGCTACTACTTCGTCCGGCTGGCGACGTGGCCGCTCTCCCCTGGAACCGAACACCCATGACCCTGCGCGCCTCCTTCAACCGCCTGCGCCGCCGCTGGCTGCGGCGCTGGATCTGGCAGCCGGTGTTCGGCGAGCAGCAGGGCACGCGGCTGCTGCCGCACACCCGCATCTCCAGCGCCAGCGTGATCGAGCACGAGGACCGGCTGATCCTGGGCGACAACGTCTTCATCGGCGCGTTCAACTTCATCGAGGCCAGCGGCGGCATCACGATCGAGGAGGGCGTGCAGGTCACCAGCCACTGCGCGATCGTCACGCACAGCTCGCACCGGTCGCAGCGGCTGCTGGGGCCGGCCTACGTCACCTGGCCGGTGCCGGCCGGCGGCGTGCGCCCGGGCTGGATCGCGGGGCCCATCCACATCGGTGCCTACAGCTTCATCGGCCCGCACTCGCTGATCGAGGCCAACACCCGCATCGGCCGCGGCACGCTGGTGTGCGCGGGCAGCTTCGTGCGCGGCAGCTTCCCCGACTTCGTGATCCTAGAGGGCCGCCCTGCCCGCGTGGTGGGCGACAGCCGGCGCGCCGACGAGCGCGCGCTGGTGCGCTACCCCGAGCTGCAGGTACTGTACGACGCCTGGGCCCAGGCGCCACGGCCCATCGACCTCGAAGGGCCGAAGTGAGCGCTGCGACCCGCCCGCTGCGCGTCGTGCTGTTCGGCGACGGCCAGAGCCCGCACCTGCTGAAGTGGGCGCGGGCGCTGGCGCCGCGGGTCGAGCTGTTCGTCGCGTCCAGCCGCGGGCTGCTGCCGGAGCTGGCGGTGCTCGTGCCGGCGCAGCGCACGCTGCTGCTCGGTCACGACACGAAGTTCGCGGGCGGCAACGCCGCGCTGCTGAAGACGCTGCCGCGGCTCGTGCGCTGGTTGCGCGGCGTCGACGCCGACTGGATCAACGCGCACTACCTCACCTCGCACGGCACGCTGGCCTGGCTCGCGCGCAAGTGCGGCGTGCGCGCGCAACTGGCAGCCTCGGCCTGGGGATCGGACATCCTCGTGGCGCCGGCCCGCAGCCGGGCGCTGCGCTGGGTGACGTCGCGCGTGCTGCGCGACGCCGCGGTCTGCACCAGCGACTCCGGGTACATGGCGCAGCGCATGCGCGAGCTCGGCGCGCGCGACGTGATGACCTTCCCGTTCGGCCTCGATGCGCTGCCGGCGGCGTCCGCGGCCAAGGAGCCGCGGCTGTTCTTCGCCAACCGCGGCCTGGAGGACATCTACGACCCGCATCGCGTGCTGTCGCTGTTCGCCGGCGCCGCCGCGGCCTGGCCCGACGCGCGCCTGGTCGTCGCCAACAGCGGCGCGTTGCGTGCGGCGCTCGAGGCGCAGGCGCGACAGCTCGGGTTGGCGGGCCGCATCGAGTTCGTCGGCCGCCTCGACGCCGCCACGCAGTCCGGTTTCTACGCCCGCGCCCGCTGGTACGTGAGCGTGCCCTGCAGCGATTCGGTGTCGGTGTCGGTGCTGGAGGCCATGGGGCACGGCTGCATCCCGCTGCTGTCCGAGCTGCCGGCCAACCGCGAGCTGGTGCGCGACGGCGTCAACGGGCTGATCGTGCCGGACGGCGGCGACGCGTTCGACGTCGCGGCGCTGGAGCACCTGGCCGCCGACGCCGCGTCCATAGTCGCCGCCAACCGCGACTGGGTCGGCGCGCACGCGCTGTTCGGGCCCAGCGTCGCGGCCTTCGTCGCGCGGCTGGAACAATCCACCCCTCGTCCCGCCAGAATCGCCGCCACCCCGACGCCATGAACATCGTCTACATCGAGCACTACGCCGGCACGCCGTCGCTGGGCATGGAGTTCCGCCCGTACTACCTCGCCCGCGAGTGGGTGCGCGCCGGCCATCGCGTGCAGATGCTCGCGGCCTCGTACTCGCACGTGCGCGCCCGCCAGCCCGAGGTCGGCAACGCGCCGAAGAACGAGGTCGTCGACGGCATCGCCTACCGCTGGTACCCGACGCGCGCCTACCAGGGCAACGGCGTCGGCCGCGTGCGTAACATCTGGGAGTTCCTGCGCCAGGTCTGGCGCGACACCGACCGCATCGTGCGCGACATGAAGCCCGACGTCGTGATCGCCTCCAGCACCTATCCGATGGACATCTGGGTCGCGCGCCGGATGGCGCGGCGCGCCGGGGCCAGGTTGGTGTTCGAGGTGCACGACCTGTGGCCGCTGTCGCCGATCGAGCTGTCGGGCATGTCGCCCAACCATCCGTTCGCGCGGCTGTGCGCCAAGGCCGAGTCCGATGCGTACCGCGACGCCGACGTCGTGGTCTCGATGCTGCCCGTCGTGCACAGCTACATGGCCTCGCGCGGCCTCGACCTCGACAAGCTGACGATCGTGCCCAACGGCATCGCGCCCGACGACTGGGAAGCCAAGCCGTTGCCGCTGCAGGGCGACCTCGCCGGCACGCTGGCCACCGCGCGCGCGGTCGGCGAGACGGTGGTGGGCTACGCCGGCTCGATGGGCGAGCCCAACGCGCTGGACACGCTGCTGGACGCCGCCGCCATCCTCCGCGTCGACCCCGTCGGCCGCAAGCTGCGCTTCGTGCTGGTGGGCGACGGCCACCTGCGCGCGCACCTGCAGGAGCGCGTGCGCAAGGAGGGCCTGACCAACGTCACGATGCTGCCGCCGATCCCCAAGCTGCAGGTGCCCGCGCTGCTCGCGCAGATCGCCATCGCCTACATCGGCTGGCAGCGCGTGCCCATCTACCGCTTCGGCATCGCGCCCAACAAGCTGATGGACTACATGATGGCGGGCTGCGCGGTGTTGCACTCGGTGGAGGCCGGCAACGACCCGGTGGCCGACGCCGGCTGCGGCGTCACCGTGCCGCCGCAGGACGCGCGCGCCGTCGCCGGCGGCCTGCTGAAGATGATGCAGCTGGCGCCGGCGGCGCGCGAACTGATGGGCAGGCGCGGGCGCGACTACGTGCTGGCGCGGCACACGTATCCGGTGCTGGCGAAAAGATTTCTGGATGCGCTTCGACCGTCGCGCGGACGCGACGCCGACTGAGCCTTCCGTCACTTCTGCTAGCGGCAATTCCCCCTTCGCGGAACCCTCCGAAGAGGGGTGCGCGTTAGGGTTGGGCCATGTCGCATCACCTTAGAATCCCGCAATGATCTGGATACTTCTGGTCGCGTTCGCCTGCTCGGCGGTCGCGATGTTCATCGTCGTCGCGTCCGCCCACCGCCATGCGCACTGGTCGGCCGACGATGACTTGTCGGGCCCGCAGAAGATGCACGTCAAGGCGGTGCCGCGCGTGGGCGGCCTCGGCGTCGCGGCCGGCGTGTGCGGCGGCGCGGCGCTGCTGATGTGGCAGGCGGGCGAGCTGCGCGCCGAAACCCTGGCGCTGCTCGCGTGCATGAGCCCCGCGTTCGGTTCGGGGATCTGGGAGGACTTCACCAAGGCGATCTCGCCGCGCCGGCGCATGCTCGCGCTCGCGTTGTCGGGGCTGCTGGGCGTGCTGCTGGCAGGTGGCAAGTTCACGCATTCGGGCTGGGCCTTCCTCGATCATCTGCTCGCCGCCGGCGGCCTGCTGTGGATCGGTTCGGTGGGCGCCGTGTTCGCCGTCACCGGCATCTCCAACTCCGTCAACATCATCGACGGCATGAACGGCCTCGCGTCGATGTGCGTGACGATGACGTGCGCCGCGCTTGCATTCATCGGCTGGCAGGTGGGTGACGTGCTCGTGTGCGGCATCGCGCTGGCCACCGTCGGCGCGACGCTGGGCTTCTTCGTGTGGAACTACCCGCGCGGGCTGGTGTTCCTGGGCGACGGCGGTGCCTATCTGCTGGGCTTCATCGCCGCCGAGCTGGGCATCCTGCTGACCACGCGCCATCCTGAGGTGTCGATGCTGTCGCCGCTGCTGCTGGTGGCCTACCCGGTGTTCGAGACGCTGTTCACGATGTATCGCCGGCGCTTCATCCACCAGCGCCCGATGACGCAGCCGGACGCCAGCCACCTGCACACGCTGATCTACCGGCGCCTGAAGCGCGGTACGGAAGGATCGACGCGCGCCAATTCCGGCACGTCGCCCTACCTCTGGCTGCTCAACGCCGTGGCGGTCGTTCCCGCGACGATCTGGTGGCACAACACGCCCGTGCTGGCGCTGAGCCTGGCGGCGTTCGTGTTGGTCTACCTCGACCTGTATTGGCGCATCGTGCGCTTCCGCTCGCCCCGCTGGATGACCTCGAACCGCGAACTGCCGGCGTCGCCCGAGCCGGAGCCGCTGGAAGAGGCCTGACGGGCGATTGTCGCGCGCCATGCAGCCCGTTTTGCCCCGGGCGGCCCGATGACCGACAATGGAGGGTTATGAGCGCAGAGACCCAACCCTTCCTCCCCTTCGCGTTGCCCGAGATCGGCGACGAGGAAATCGCCGAAGTCGTCGACACCCTGAAGTCCGGCTGGGTCACCACCGGCCCCAAGGCCAAGCGCTTCGAGGCGGCGTTCACCGAGTACCTGGGCGACCCGTCGCTGGAATCGATGGCCGTCAACTCCGCCACGGCCGGCCTGCACCTGGCGCTCGAGGCGCTGGGCATCGGCCCGGGCGACGAGGTGATCACCACCACGCACACCTTCACGGCCACGGCCGAGGTCGTGCGCTACCTCGGCGCCGACGTGGTGCTGGTCGACATCGACCCGGACACCCTGTGCATCGCGCCGTGGGCGATCGAGGAGGCGATCACGCCGCGCACCAAGTGCATCGTGCCCGTGCACTACGCCGGCCTGGCGGCCGACATGCCGTCCATCCTGGCGATCGCGAAGAAGCACGGCCTGAAGGTGGTGGAGGACGCCGCGCACGCGCTGCCCACCACCAGCGCCGGCAAGCTGGTGGGCACGCTGGGCTCCGACGTCACCGTCTTCAGCTTCTACGCCAACAAGACGATGACCACGGGCGAGGGCGGCATGATCGTCACGCGCGACCCCGAGCTCGCCAAGCGCATGAAGGTGATGCGCCTGCACGGCATGAGCCGCGACGCGTTCGACCGCTTCACGGCCACCGTGCCGAGCTGGTACTACGAGATCGTCGCGCCCGGCTTCAAGTACAACCTGACCGACATCGCCGCCGCGCTCGGCCTGCACCAGCTCAAGCGCATCCCCGCCTTCCAGCAGCGCCGCATCGCGCTGGCCGACGCGCTCGACGCGGGCCTGCGCGACCTGCCGCTGGTGCTGCCGCCGCGGCCGCAGGGCGGCGACCGGCA
>DASQCX010000933.1:0-1803 GCA_035634455.1 Burkholderiaceae bacterium | reverse complement strand
CGACCTGCGGTACGGCCGGCGGCACGAGCCGGCCGATCATCGCGGGCAGGCGGAACTCCTCGACGCGGAACGAGCCGGTGGACACCGGCGCGCGGCCTTCGCGCAGCAGCGTCACGTCGTACACGCCCAGCTTGGCGTCCTCGGGGATCTTCCACGTCGTCTCGGCGTAGCGGCCGGCGCGCCACTTCAGCGGGAACTCGAAGTGGTCGTCGCTGCCTTCGTGCTCGATGCGCAGCGTGGTCGGCAGCGCGCCGGCGTCGACCAGCGCGAGGCCGGTCAGCAGCTCGCGGCGCGCGTGGCTCTTCATCGAGATCGTCTGGCCGGCGCGCAGCAGCGTGCGGTCCATCACCGTGTGGAACAGCTCGCGCGAACTCTCCTGCCAGCCGCCCGAGGAATTGAGGTTGAAGCGCCAGGCCTCGATGCCTTCCTGCCAGGTCGACCACACGAAGGCCATGTCGGCGCGGCCCCGGGCGTCGGTCTTGCGCGCGCTGACGAAGTAGCCCTCGGGCCGGCCCGACTGGCCCGACCAGCGTCCGCTGCGTTCGCCCGAGCAGTAGTTCCAGCGCAGCTTGGGCAGTTGCTCGTCGATCCGCGCGAAGCCGTGGGCGTCGGTCTGGCCGCTCCACACCTTGCGGCTCTGGCAGTCGGACACCTGCACCGCCGCGCCCGCCACCGGCCGGCCCTTGTCCAGCGTCGTGACCCAGGCCCCCGAGTTCACCGGCGCCCACTTGAAGTGCACCGCGAGGTTGGTGACCAGCACGCCGGTGCGCACGAACATCGGCGCCTTGCGGTCGAGCAGCGCCTCGCCCAGCCGCGGCGACTCGATCTCGACGACGTGGTAGCCCGGCTGCGGCAGCGGGATGCCGATCACCTCGAACGGATGCGGCTCGGTCTGCGATTCGGTCGGCAGCTTGACCAGGTGCACGCCCGGCGCCTTGTTCAACAGGCTCACGGTGCGCGTCTGGACGGCGTTCGGATCCTGCGCGTTGACGTCGCTGTCGTCGGCGTCCTCGTCCTGCTCCTGCTGCGTCTTCGCGCGGCCATGATCCTTGGCCTGGCGCGCAAGCTTCTTCTTGGCGGGCGGCGCCGGCAGCTTGACGCCCAGTTCGCTCTCGACCATGCCGCGATCCAGCGAGGTCTCGTCGTAGCGCGCGACCTTGGCGAACCAGTCGATGATGGACGCGTCGTCCGTCAGCGTGAGCTCGCGCGCCGGCGCGCCGCCCAGCGTCACGGCCTTGACGCCGAGCCGGCCTTCGATCTTGCGCACCGTCAGCGGCAGCACGGGGTCGGCGTCGAGCTCCAGGATGCCGAAGGTGGCGGCCGGGAACTTGGCCAGCGGCGGCGCCTCGGCGGTGCGCGTCTTCAGCGGGAACTGGTCGGCGTTCTCCAGCTTGCGGCCGGAGTCGTCGGCGAAGTCCGGCGGCAGCTCGATGCGCAGCTCGGCCTTCTCGGGCAGCTGGTCGCCGAACTGAACGGCCGTGACGCCCTCCTCCGACGCGTCGCCGGCGACGCTGCCCTTGTTGCGCCCGAAGAAGTAGATGAACTTGTGCAGGCCGGACTCGTGCAGGTCGACCAGCGCGTCGCTGGTCTCGCCCCGATGCTGCTCGACGGCCGGCTTGTGCTTGCCGTCGGGCCCGACGAGCACGACCTTCTCGGCGATGCGGCGCGGCACCGGCGACGAGAACTCGACGCGCAGCGGACGCATCGGCAGGCAGTCCGCGCGCGAGTTCACGCGCTCGCAGGTGAAACTCGCCGTGAAGGCCGGACGCACCGCGTACTCAAGGCGGCGGTCGTTCGCGTTCG
>DASQCX010000932.1:0-1786 GCA_035634455.1 Burkholderiaceae bacterium | reverse complement strand
GCGCACACGAATTCCGCGCCATTCGCGGGTCCAAATGATCCAAAGGTTTCCATTGAATCCGCGGGCGGTGCGCCCGTACCATGCGGTGTTTCTCAACCCACCCCTGCCTCCGCGACGACGAAGTTGCCGCTGTGGCGTGATCCTGAGAGCCCGGAGTCGACCACGATGATGTTCAGCACGCTTGGGCTTCCCGCGCCGCTGTTCCAGGCGACGCGTGCAGCCGGTTTGAACGAGCCCACGCCCATCCAGGCGAAGGCCATTCCCGTCATCCTCCAGGGGAATGACCTGATCGGCAACGCGCCGAGCGGCTCGGGCAAGACCGGAGCGTTCCTGCTGCCCATGTTCGCGCGGCTGCTGGACGGCCCGCAGAAGCTGCGCGCCATCGTGCTGACCCCGACGCGCGAGCACGCGGCGCAGGTCGAGGCGCACGCGCGCGACTTCGCGCGCTTCACCGAGCTGCGCGTGGCGCTCGTGCACAACGCCGCGCCGATCGCGGTTCAGGAGAAGCTGCTGCGCGACCCCGGCGTGGACGTGCTCGTGGCGACGGTGGACCGCCTGCTCGAGCTGCACGCGCGCAAGGCGCTCACGTTCGACGACATCGAGATCCTGGTGCTGGACGAGGCTGACCGCATGGTCGACGTGGGCCAGGCGGGCGACATCCGGAAGCTGCTGAAGCTGCTGCCCGAGACGCGCCAGACGCTGCTGTTCTCGGCGACGATGCCGGCCGAGCTCAACCGCCTCGCCAAGGAGGCGCTGATCGAGCCCGTGCGCGTGGACTTCACGACGCCGCAGCCGGCGCCGGGGATCACGCACGCCATCTACCCGGTGCCGAACCACCTCAAGATCGAGCTCCTGGACCGGCTGCTCTCGCGCACCGGCGAGGTGCGGAGCACGATCGTGTTCACGCGCCAGCGCGAAGGCGCCGACCGGCTGGCCCGCCAGCTCGAGCGCCGCGGCTACGCCGTGGCGACGCTGCACGAGCGGAAGAGCCAGATGGAGCGCGAGCGCGCGATGGAGGACCTGAAGCGCGGCCGGCTGCAGATCGTGGTCACGACCGACCAGGCCGCACGCGGCCTCGAGTTGGCGGGTGTGGCGCACGTGGTGAACTTCGACGTGCCGCCCTCGCCCGAGGACTACGTGCACCGGATCGGCCGTGCCGGCCGTCCGGATGCGCAGGGCGACGCGTTCACGTTGATGGCGCCCGAGGAGCAGCGTCACTTGGCGGGCATCGAGCGCTTCGTCGGTCGCGCCGTGCCGCGCGTACTGCTGCCCGATTTCAACTACGGCTTGAAGCCGAACCAGCTCCAGCAGCAGGCGATCTACGATGACGAGCAGGCGCGCGCGCGCCGCGCGGCGATGGCGAAGATGGGCTTCGCCGTGGTGCGCCAGATGCCGACCACGGCGCACGGCGGCTTCCGTCCGGTGACGCCGCTCGGCAAGCCGGTGGCGGCACCACGTCCGAAGATGGCCGCCAAGGGTGCGAAGGCCGGCGGCGTGAAGAACGGCGCCAAGGTGAGCGGCAAGTCGCGGGTGCTGGTGGCGGCGCGCACGCGCGTCGCGGCGGCCTCCCGGGTGGCCACGACGCCGCGCATCGCCACGCCGACGCGGATCGTGCTGCCCGTTCGGCCGGTCGCCCAGGCCCGTACGGCGGCGCCGGCCAAGACGACGGCGCGGCCGAAGGCAAAGCCGGCGCTCCGGGCGCACGGCAAGCCGGCGAAGAAGAAGGGCACCAGCCGGCATTGAACGCGGCCGGAAGTCCGAGGCCCCGCGCGGATCGCGCGGGGCC
>DASQCX010000931.1:0-1600 GCA_035634455.1 Burkholderiaceae bacterium | reverse complement strand
AAGGCCGTCCTCGAGCCAGCATGCACAGCTCGACGAGCTGATGCGCGTGGTGTCGGCGCTCGAGGCGCCGCGTCGGGCGCCGTCCTCCCCGCCCGGCCTCGCGAGCGCCCGGCGCACGAAGGCCACGCCGAAAGGCGACGGCGCCGCGCGGCCGAAGAACGCCACGCGGGCGAAGAAAGCATGAAGACGCTGCATCCGGCCGGCTGGATCGATCACGGCACGACGCCCCCGCAGCGTGTACCCGCCAGGGTGGACGCTGCCCTCGCGTACGTGGCCGATGCACTGGGTCACGTTGTCCATACGCGCTGGACACCCGCCATGATCCGGCAGCATTACGCCTCGCTCGCCGACGCGAAGGCAGCCCGTCCAGCCATCATGCGCGTGCTGCTTGATCACGAGGCGGCCGTCGAATACTGGGACCGCGGCCGCGTACGCACGGTTGCCGCCGGTGAGGCGCCAGAGCCCGATGTCGTGCTGGCCCGCGTGCTGCATACGCATCGCCGGCGCTTCAGACCGGCCACCGAGGCCGCCGGGCCCGTCGCGACCGGTGAGCTGAAGCGGGAGGCGACGGCCCTGATGTCCTTGCCCCAGCCGCTGGTCGTGTGGCTGGCTCGCGCCGGGCGCTTCGCCGCCGTTGCAGGCGCAACGAATACGCTGGGCGTTGGCGACGACGCCCAGGCGGCGGCGCTGTTCCTGCGCGACCGGGCGAGCCGCTCCCCGCATACGCTGCGCGCGTACCGCACCGAACTGCGCCGGCTCGTCGGCTGGTGCGAGTCGCGACAGCTCGGTCCGCTCTCCGACCTGACGCGCCATGACCTGCTCGCATACCGGCAGGCGCTGCGCCAGCCGGCATCTGACACGGTGGGCGACACGACGCGCAGGCTGTCGGAAGCGCTGCAGTCCCGTGCGCTGGCTGTCGTTGCGAGCCTGTTCCGCTACTGGACCGAAACCGGCTATCTCACCGCGAATCCTGCGGCCGGTCTGGTACGGGGTGGGCGCTCGCGCGCGAGCTTCGCGCCGCAACGCATGCTGCCTTCGGTACTGCTGGCTGCGTGCGATGCGTGGGTGGACGAAGCCGTCGCGGTCGGCGATTCCCTGGTGAGCGCGCGACGTCGCGCGATCTGGGCGCTGTACCGCTATGCCGGTGTGCGGCTGGTCGAACTCGTGTGGTCCGACGAGGCGCAGTTGCCCAGGCTCGACGTCGACGACCACGGCAGCTGGACGCTGACTGTGCTCGGCAAAGGTCAGAATTATGACGATGTCGCGATTATGCCCAGTTCCACGCCACGAACACCCGTTTGCCGTGCTGCAACCGGTTTTCGGTCACTGGCGTCGGCCGTAGACTGCGCATAATAAAGGTGCTTTCCTCAGAAGGCAGTTCAGCTTTTTGAGGAGGGACATCACGGACAACGACGTCGCGTTACCGCAGCAAACCCGCGCATGGTTGACGGACGGCGTGCTCGAACCCAGCTACGAAAGCCCAGCCACAAGTCACATGTACGTCGATGCCGACCTGGCGATGAAGGAGCGCGCGATCAATACTTTGCAGCCACCTCACAGCAAAATCCCACGGCGTCGACCGCACGACTGCCAGATGCAG
>DASQCX010000930.1:0-3454 GCA_035634455.1 Burkholderiaceae bacterium | reverse complement strand
GACCACCACGCAGGCACCGCCGCCGTCCGAGAACTGGCTCGCATTGCCCGCCGAAATCAGTCCGCCCGGCAGCGCCGAGCGGATGCCGCTGATGCCTTCCTTGGTGGTGCCGGCGCGGATGCCTTCGTCGTTCTCGACCGTGACTTCCTTGGTGCGCAGGCCCATCACCGGATCGGCGACGCCGGCCAGCACGGTGATCGGCGCGATCTCGGCCTTGAAGAGACCGGCTTCGAGCGCCGCGGTGGCCTTCTGCTGGCTGGCCGCGCCGTACTGGTCCATGCGTTCACGCGAGATCTTGTAGCGCTTGGCCACGGTCTCGGCCGTCTCCAGCATCGACATGTAGATCGCCGGCTTGTTCCGCGCCAGCCACATGTCGCGCAGCATATGATGGTTCATCTCCTGCTGCACGCACGAGATGCTCTCCACGCCGCCGGCCACGTAGACCTCGCCCTCGTGCGCGATCACGCGCTGCGCGGCCATCGCGATCGTCTGCAGGCCGCTGGAGCAGAAGCGGTTGACCGTGGCGCCGGCCACTGTCACCGGCAGCCCCGCGCGCAGCGCGATCTGGCGCGCGATGTTGGCGCCGGTCGCGCCTTCCGGGTTGGCGCAGCCCATCAGCACGTCCTCGACCTCGGAGCCGTCCACGCCGGAGCGCGCGACCGCCGCGCGCACCGCGTGGCCGCCCAGCTCGGCGCCGTGCGTCATGTTGAAGGCGCCCTTCCAGCTCTTGGCGAGCGGCGTGCGGGCGGTGGAAAGGATGACGGCGTCGGTCATGTTGGAAGCTCCTGGGATCTTGATCGTTCGGTCAGATGGGTTCACACCCGCGTGTCGGGGGCGCGCTCGCGCTGGATCGGGGCGGGTTGGACGGGCGCCGTCTTCCGCAGCAGCTCGCGCCACGGGCTGGGGCCCGCGGCGACCGCCATGCCCAGCACGACGCCGGCCAGGACGGCCGCGGCGCGCTTGAAGGAACCCGGCATCGCCTCGTTCCTTCAGCTGAAGGTTTTGCCTTCGGCGGCGAGACGCGCCAGCAGCGGCGCGGGCTGCCAGAACACCGCGTCGTCGGCGGGGTTCTTGCCGAACTTCTTCATCGCCTGCACCACGTTCCACAGGCCGACGGTGTCCGCGTAGTTCATCGGGCCGCCGCGCCACAGCGGGAAGCCATACCCGGTGAGGTAGACCATGTCGATGTCGGACGCGCGCAGCGCGATGCCTTCCTCGACGATGCGCGCGCCCTCGTTGACCAGCGAGTACACGAGGCGGTGCACGATCTCGTCGTCGCTGATCTTGCGCGGCGTGATGCCCAGCTCGTCGCGGTGCTTGGAGAGCATCTCCTCGACCAGCTTGGACGGGATCGCGTCGCGCTTGCCCGGCACGTAGTCGTACCAGCCGGCGCCGGTCTTCTGGCCGAAGCGGCCCAGCTCGCACAGCAGGTCGGCCGTCTTCGAGTAGCGCAGGTCCGGCTTCTCGACGTAGCGGCGCTTGCGGATCGCCCAGCCGATGTCGTTGCCGGCCAGGTCGCCCATGCGGAACGGGCCCATCGCGAAGCCGAACTTCTCGATCGCCTTGTCCACCTGCTGCGGCGTGCAGCCCTCCTCCAGCAGGAAGCCGGCCTGGCGGCTGTACTGCTCGATCATGCGGTTGCCGATGAAGCCGTCGCACACGCCCGAGACCACGCAGGTCTTGCGGATCTTCTTGCCCAGCTTCATCACCGTCATCAGCACGTCGGGCGCCGTCTTCGCGCCGCGCACCACCTCCAGCAGCTTCATGACGTTGGCCGGGCTGAAGAAGTGCATGCCGATCACGTCCTGCGGGCGCTTGGTGAACGACGCGATCCTGTTCAGGTCCAGCGTCGACGTGTTCGAGGCCAGGATCGCGCCCGGCTTCATCACGGCGTCGAGCTGCTCGAACACCTTCTGCTTGACGCCGATCTCCTCGAACACGGCCTCGATCACCAGGTCGGCGTCGCGCAGGTCGTCGTAGGACAGCGTGGTCGACAGCAGCGCCATGCGCTCGGCGTACTTGTCTTCCTTGAGCTTGCCCTTCTTGACCTGCGCCTCGTAGTTCTTGCGGATGATGGCGATGCCCTTGTCCAGCGCCTCCTGCTTCATCTCCAGCATCACCACTGGCGTGCCGGCGTTCAGGAAGTTCATCGCGATGCCGCCGCCCATGGTGCCGGCGCCGATGATCGCGACCTTGGCGATCTCGCGGGTCGGCGTGTCCTCGGGGATGTCGGGCACCTTCGAGGCCGCGCGCTCGGCGAAGAACGCGTGGCGCAGCGCCTTGCTCTCGGGCGTGATCATCAGCGCGGCGAAGGCCTCGCGCTCGTACTTCAGGCCGTCCTCGAACTTCGCTTTGGTGGCCTGCTCGACGCAGTCCACGCAGCGCTCCGGCGCCGGGAAGTTCTTGGCCATCGCCTTGACGGTGTTGCGCGCGAAGCCGAACCAGGCGTCGCCCTCGGGGTGGCGGCACTTGAGGTCGCGCACCCGGGGCAGCGGGCGCGCGTCGGCGATCTCGCCGGCGAACGCGAGCGCGCCCGCCATCAGGTCGCCCTCGACGATGCGGTCGAACAGCTTCTGCCCCGGGATCTGCGCCAGCGCCTCGCTCTTGACCGGCTCGCCGCTGACGATCATGTTGAGCGCCGGCTCGACGCCGATCGCGCGCGGCAGGCGCTGCGTGCCGCCGGCGCCGGGCAGGATGCCCAGCTTGACCTCGGGCAGCGCGACGTTGGCGCCCGGGCTGGCGACGCGGTAGTGGCAGCCGAGCGCGAGCTCCAGCCCGCCGCCCATGCACACCGTGTGGACGGCGGCGACCACCGGCTTGGACGCGCCCTCGACGCGCGCGATCAGGCTCAGCAGGTTGGGCTCGGCCAGCGCCTTGGGCGAGCCGAATTCGCGGATGTCCGCGCCGCCCGAGAACGCCTTGCCGGCGCCGGTGATGACGATCGCCTTGACCGCGGCGTCGTCCTCCGCCTTCTCGACGCCCTCGGCCACCGCCTTGCGCGTCTCGTAGCCCAGGCCGTTGACCGGCGGGTTGTTCAACGTGATCACGGCGATGGCGCCGCGGACTTCGTAGCTCGCACTCATGGGCAGGTCTCCGTATTGCGGTTCGACGAGGGCTCGAACCGAAAAATAGAACGATCGTTCGATTCTAGGGCGGTTCGCGCGGCGGCGACTGTCCCGGCTGCGACAAGGGTTCGGCCCGCTCGGGCACCCCAGGTAAACCCGCAGATCGGGTGTCCGGCGACGAGGTGAACGCGATCGTCGCACAGCGCCCGCGACGGCGACACCCGCTCGACGGAGACCGCGTCAGGCGCCGGGTCGGGACGCCGCCGCCGCGGCGCGCGCGGCCTGGCGGGCGGGCGCGGGCGGCGGCTTCGCCTGTGCACCGCGCACGTCGAAGGTGACGCTGTCGAGCGCGACGCCCTTCGCGTCGACCAGGGCCAGCTCGTGATGCC
>DASQCX010000929.1:0-6260 GCA_035634455.1 Burkholderiaceae bacterium | reverse complement strand
GAGTCGACCGCGGTCCGTCCGGTCAGGCGGAAGGTGCCGACGCCGAAGGAAGGGATGCTCATGTAAAGACTCCTGGATCAGGTTGGATGCGAGGTTGTCGGGAATCCGCGGCGGCGATCAGGCGCACTGCACCGCGCGGCGGCGGCCGGCGTTGCCCAGCCAGACCAGCCCCAGACCGCCGGCGGCGAGCGCCGCGCCCACCAGCGGCACCGCGACGTAGCCCAGCCCCTGGCCGATGGCCGCGCCACCGAGTGCGGCGCCCAGCGCGTTGCCGAGGTTGAACGCGCCGACGTTGACCGACGAGGCCAGCCCCGGCGCCTGCGACGCCGCCTGCATGACGCGCATCTGCACCGGCGGCACGATGCCGAACGCGGCGGCGCCCCAGGCCAGCAGGCCGATCGCGGCGCCCGCGTGGGTGGTCAGCAGCAGCGGCAGCAGGAGCATGACGATCGCCAGCGCCGCGAGGACGAGCCGGGTCGCGCCGTCCAGCGACCAGTCCGCCAGGCGGCCGCCCACGCTGTTGCCCAGCGTGAAGCCGACGCCGATCAGCACCAGGGCCAGCGCCACGAAGCCCGGGCTGGCGTGCGTGATGGCGGCCAGCATGGGCGCGACGTAGGTGTAGAGCGCGAACATCGCGCCGGAGCCCAGCACCGTGGTGCCCATGGCGAGCAGCACCTCGGGGCGCGCCAGCACCTTCAGCTCGCGGCGCACGTCCGGGCGCGCGCCGGGCGCGCCCGCGGGCAAGGCCAGCCACAGCGCCGCGATCGTGACCAGGCCCAGCATCGCCGTGCCGGCGAACGCGACGCGCCAGCCCACCTGCTGCCCGATCCAGGTCGCGGCCGGCACGCCGCCGATGTTGGCCACCGTCAGGCCCGTGAACATCGCGGCGATCGCGCTGGCCCGCTTCTCGCGCGGCACCACGCTGGCCGCCACCACGGCCCCGATGCCGAAGAAGGCACCGTGGTTGAGGCTGGTGACCAGGCGCGACAGCAGCAGCGTCGAATAGCCCGGCGCGAACGCCGACAGCAGGTTGCCGATGGTGAAGATCAGCATCAGCGACATCAGCGCCGCGCGCTTGCCCAAGCGGCTGAACAGCAGGGTCATGACCGGCGCGCCGACCATGACGCCCACGGCATACGCGGAGACCAGCATGCCCGCGGTGGGGATGCTCACCTGCACGCCGTCGGCGATCACGGGCAGCAGGCCCATGGGGGTGAACTCGGTGGTGCCGATGGCGAACGCGCCGATGGCCAGTGCGAACAATGCGGCCGATGACTTCATCGCAGCCTCTCCTTGAAGGAATTCGATGGACTGCAGTGTGGCCGGTTTATATTTGCAGATTAAGCCATTTATCCGTCAAACTCTATTGATTCCAGTTCAACAATGAAGACGACGCTCGACGAGTTGCAGGCCTTCGCGGCCGTCGTGGACACGGGATCGATCACCGCGGCCGCGGAACAGCTCGGGCTGACGATCTCGGCCACCAGCCGCACGCTGTCCCGGCTCGAGGAAAAGCTGCAGACCACCCTGCTGCGCCGCACGACGCGGCGGCTGCAGCTGACCGAGGAAGGCGCAGCCTTCCTGCAGCGCGCCCGCGCCATCCTGGCCGCGGTCGACGACGCCGAGGAGCAGATGGCCGCGCGCCGCATGCGCCCGGCCGGGCGGCTGCGCGTCGACGCGGCCACGCCCTTCATGCTGCACGTGCTGGTGCCGCTGCTGGAAGGCTTTCGCGCGCGCTATCCCGAGGTGGCGCTGGAGCTGAATTCGAACGAGGGCATCACCGACCTGCTCGAGAAGCGCACCGACGTCGCGCTGCGCATCGGCGTCCTGAAGGACTCGACGCTGCACGCGCGCCCGGTGGGCACGAGCCGCGTGCGGGTCCTCGCCAGTCCCGCGTACCTCGAGCGCCACGGCAAGCCTGCGGATCCGGGGCGGCTCGCGCGGCACGCGCTGCTGGGCTTCACGCAGCCCGAGACGCTCAACGACTGGCCGCTGCGCGACGCCGACGGCGGCGTCCTGCGCATCCAGCCGACGATCGCGTCCTCCAGCGGCGAGACGCTGCGCCACATGGCCCTGGCGGGCCTGGGCGTCGTCTGCCTGTCGGACTTCATGACGCGCGAGGACCGCCGCAGCGGCGCGCTGGTGCAGTTGTTTCCCAGGCAGACGCTGGACGTGCGCCAGCCCGTCAACGCGGTCTACTACCGCAACACGGCGCTGGCCGCGCGCATCACCTGCTTCGTCGACCATGTGGTCGAGGCGCTGGGCCCGCGGCCGTTCGAGACCTGAAGCCCCGCACCCGCGGGGCCCGGCGCGGCGTCACTGCATGCGGCCGAACTGCCCGCTGTTGAAGTCGCTGAACGCGCGGCCGATTTCCTCTTCGGTGTTCATCATGAACGGACCGTAGTCGACCACGGGCTCGGCGATGGGCTCGCCGCTGAGCAGCAGCAAGGTCGCGTCGCTGTCGGCCTCGATGCGCACGCTGCCGCCGTCGCGCGCGAGCGTGACGAGCTGCGCCTCGCGCGCCGGCGTCTCGCCGTTGACGCGCACCGTGCCGCGCAGCACGGCCAGCGCCAGAATGTCGGCGTCGAGCAGGGTCCGACCGCACGCGGCCTGGAACGCGTCTCGCGCGGCGCGGTGCGCGTCCCCGCCCGGGCTCGCTCTCAGCCCCCGAATCCGTGCAATTCACGGTGGAACAACTTTTGCCGTATGGGCAAGGGTGTTCCAACTCCCAGGGGGTGTCAAGCGGCGCGTGAAGCGCGTCACGAGTATGTAGCCGCCGCGCAAAAATTCTCGGTGACTCGTCACGGTTCCCCCCGGTGGGGGAGTGCCGACGTGCCTGGATTGCGCAATCATGTCTTCACGCAGGCTTCTTGCGAGTTCCCATGAAAACAGACGACTCCTATGACGACGACGTGACGCCCGACAGCGTCGACGACTTCATCCGCCTCAGTTCCGACGCGCCGCCGGTCTCGGTGCCGCACGGCTACGTCGGGCCGGTCTTCATGCCGTCGACCGGACGCCAGGTCTGGTGGACGGGCCGCGTGGCCATCGGCCTGCGGCACCAGCCGGCCAGGCATGTCGAGGAAGCGGTCTCGCAGTCCGCGCACTGGCTGCAGCACCTGGTGCTGGGCAAGGGCTGGCTGCGGCCGGTCCTCGGCGGGTCTCACTGATCCTTTTTCACGTCGTCCGGGTCGACCACCACGGCCCTGAAATCGTTGACATTGGTGAGCGTGGGCCCGGTGACCACCGAGTCGCCGAGGGCCATGAAGAAGCCATGGCCGTCGTTGTCGTCCAGGCTCGCGCGAGGATGGATGCCCAGCGCCCAGGCGCGCGCCAGTGAATCGGGGCGCAGCACGGCGCCCGCGATCTCCTCCGCGCCATCCACGCCGTCGGTGTCCCCGGCCAGCGCGTGCACCCCTTCGAGCCCGTCCAGGGCCACCCCCAGCGACAGCAGGAACTCGACGTTGCGCCCGCCGCGGCCGCGTCCCTTGACGGTGACCGTCGTCTCGCCGCCGGACAGGATCACGCACGGCGCCGCGAACGGCTGGCCGCGCAGGCGCACCTGGCGCGCGATGCCGGCCATCGCCTTGCCGAGGTCGCGCGCCTCGCCCTCGAGGCCGTCGCCCAGGATGTACGCCGGCAGGCCGGCCTCGCGCGCGACCTGCGCCGCGGCCTCGAGCGCGACCTGCGGCGCGGTGATCATCCGGACCGACGATCCTTCCAGGCGCGCGTCGCCGGGCTTGACCGACTCGAGCGCGCCCCGCGCCAGCAGCGCGCGGACGCCGGCCGGCAGGCCGATGCGGTAGCGGTCGACGATCGCGAGCGCGTCGGCGCACGTGGTCGGATCGGCGACGGTGGGCCCGGAGGCGATGGCTATCGGGTCGTCGCCCGGCACGTCCGAGATCAGCAGCGTGACCAGGCGGGCCGGATGGCACAGCGCGCCGAGCCGGCCGCCCTTGAGCGCGGACAGGTGCCGGCGCACGCAGTTCATCTCCGCGATCGTCGCCCCGCTGCGCAGCAGGGCCGCGTTGACGTCCTGCTTGTCCTGCAGCGTGAGCCCGTCCGCCGGCGCCACGAGCAGCGCCGAGCCGCCGCCCGACACCAGCGCGATGACGAGGTCGTCCTGCGTCAGCCCCGAGACGAGGGCGCGGATGCGCTCGGAGGCGCGCAGGCCGGCGGCGTCGGGCACCGGATGCGCGGCCTCGACGATCTCGATGCGCTCGCACGGCACCGCGTAGCCGTAGCGCGTGACGACGAGGCCTTCGAGCGGCCCCGGCCAGTTCGCTTCCAGCGCCGCGGCCATCGCCGCGGACGCCTTGCCCGCGCCGATGACGATGGTGCGGCCCCTGGGCGGCTCGGGCAGGTGCCGCGCGAGGCAGCGCGCGGGCTGCGCCGACGCGATCGCCGCGTCGAACATGCGGCGCAGCAGCGCCACGCGATCGGGAGTGTTTGCGGCATCCATGCCGGTCATTGTCCACCCCCGCCGCGCGCCGGCGGACGCCGTCGCCGCGACGGGCCGCGGCACATGCGCGCCGCCGTCGGACGGCCGCGCCCACGATCAGCGGGCCGGCGCCGCCGCTCCCTCGAACGCCGCCTCGCAGCGCAGGCTCTCCAGGTCCCGCCCCAGCGTCGCCATCGCCAGCAGCTTGTCGCCCCGGAAGTAGCGCACGGCCGCGTCCAACGCTTCCGGCGAGCCGTCGACCGCGACGCGATCCCAGCCCGCCGCGTGGCCGACCATGTTGATGGCGGTGTCGTAGTGCTGGCTCCAGAAGAACGGCACGGTGTCGAATGGCCGCTTCGCGCCGAGCATGTTCAGCGCCGCGCACTGCCCCTGCGCCTCGGCCAGCGCGAAGTGCTCGACGCGGATCGCCTCGCCGCTGCGCGGGTCGGGCCAGCGCGCGATGTCGCCCGCCGCCCAGACGCCCGCGGCGCTGGTGCGCAGCGTCGCGTCGACGACGACGCCGCGGTCGGTCGCCAGCCCCGCCTGCTGGGCCAGCGCGAGCGACGGCCGCACGCCCACGCCGAGGACGACGAAGTCGCAGCCGTCGACGCTCGTGCCGTCGGCCAGCCGCGCGGTCGCGCCGTCCATGCGCTCGACCGAGGTGCCCAGATGGAACACGACGCCGTGCGACTCGTGCAGCTCCCGGACGCGGCGCCCCAGCGCCTCGCCCAGGATGGCGGCCATCGGCACCTTGTCGAGCCCGACGACGTGCACCTCGAGCCCGCGCGTGCGCAGCGACGCCGCGGCCTCCAGCCCGATGAAGCTCGATCCGACGACGAGCGCGCGCCTGGCGCCCGGCAGCTGCGCGACGATCCCGCGGCTGTCGGCGAAGCTGCGCAGCACGTGCACGCGCGACGGGTCGGCGCCGGGGATCTCGAGCCGGATGGGGTCGGCGCCCGTGGCCAGCAGCAGCGCCTCCCACGCGAGCTCGCGGCCCGAGGCCAGCGTCAGCGTGCGGCGCGCGGCGTCGAGCGCGGTGACGCGCGTGGACAGCAGCAGCTCGATGTCGTTGTCCCGGTAGAACTCCGGCGGCCGCAGCGGGATCCAGTCGGCCTGGGCGGTGCCGGCGAGGAAGTCCTTCGACAGGTTCGGGCGGTCGCAGGGCGGCGAGTCGTCGGCGCTGACCATCGTGAGCTTGCGCGTGTAGCCCGCGCGCCGCAGCATCTGGGCCGCCGCCAGGCCCGCGACGCCGCCGCCGACGATGACGACGGACTGCGGATGCCCGGCCACCGGTGGGCGCTCGCGCGGCCCGGCGACGATGCGTTCGCCGGCGAAGGCGCGGCCGTCGCGCTGCTCGACGCGCCAGCACGGGATCGGGTCGAGCGCCGGCGCGCGCAGGGCCTCGCCGGTGCCGATGTCGAAGCACGCGTGGTGCCACGGGCAACGCACCGTGTCGCCCACGACGAGGCCGTCCGCGAGCGGCCCGTGGTAGTGGCTGCACAGGGCGCCGAAGGCCTGCACGCGGTCGCCGCGGCGCAGCAGCAGCGCGTCGTCGGCGCCGACGCGGCCGGCGATCATGCGGCCCTCGGGCAGGTCGGCGAGCGGCACGCCGGCCGCGAAGTCGAGACGCGGGTCGTTCTGCTCGGACATCACGGGCTCCTTGCTGCGCCAAGGGAGCTCATCGTAGCCCCGCCGGCGGCGCGCTGCATGGCCGACCCGGCCGGCGGGTCATCGCGGCGCCGCTCACTTGGCCGGCGTCGCCTGCGCGTCTTCCTGCGCCGCCCGCGCGAGCTGGTCCTTCGCCGGCGCCACCAGCATG
>DASQCX010000928.1:0-15278 GCA_035634455.1 Burkholderiaceae bacterium | reverse complement strand
CGAGCCGCCCCGCGATCACCGCCACCTCGGTGGTAGCGCCGCCCGCGCTCTCGAACACGCGGTGCGGGATGTCGCCGGCCCAGAGCATCGTGAAATGCGGCTCGCACATCTTGCTGCGCGCGGGCAGGTTGAGCCAGATCTGGAACAGCTCCAGCGGGTTGGGCTTGCCGGTGTCCAGCAGCGGGAACATCTCCGAGTGGACGATGCCCTTGCCGGCCGTCAGCCACTGCACGTCGCCGCCGCCGAAGCGCGCCGCGGCGCCCAGCGAGTCGGCGTGGTCGGTCAGGCCCTTGCGCACGATGGTGACCGTCTCGAAGCCGCGATGCGGGTGCGACGGGAAGCCCGGCACGGTCTCGCCGTGGTACATGCTCCAGCCGTCCTTGCGGCCGAAGTCCTGGCCGATCGCGCGGCCGGCCAGCGAGGCGTCGGGCCCGAAGCGGCCGTTGCCCCTCGGGTAGGCGTCGTCGTGGTGGACGCAGAACAGGAACGGGTCGGCGGTCTCCCACGGGAAGCCGAGCGGCTGGATCTGGAGGATGGCGCTGTCGGGCATGGCGGGCTCCGGTGGGCGGGCGGATGAGAGGGACGAGTCTAGCCAGACGCCGTCATCGCCCCGGATCGAAGGGGCATCCGCCATGCCGGCGCGGCCGCGACCCGGCGATTCAGCGCGACGCCGATGCCGCCGGCCCCGCCACCGCGGCGTTCGCGGCCTTCGCGGGAAAGCCGATGCGCGCGACGAACGCATCCACCGCCGGCGCCCACAGCGCGGCGGCGTGGCGCGACAGGCCATGGCCGTCGCCATCGGGCACCGCCGCGGCGTGGACGAAGGTGCTCGCGCTGCCGCCGCGCGCGAACGCGGCGTGCCACTCGACCGGCCGGTCGGGGCCCCAGTACTGGTCGTTGACCGCGTAGATCCACAGGTTGGGCACGTGCGTCGTCGTGCCGTAGCGCGCGTAGAGCCGCTCGATCTGCGCCGGCTCGCAGCTCACGCCGGGCGACAGCGCCGGGTTGCCGCCCGAGCCGCCGGCGAAATTGACGTAGCCGACGACGCCCGGCAACGGCAGCGCCCCCGCCGCGACGGTGGTCAGCCCGCCGACCGACTGCCCGACCAGCAGCACGTCGCCCGCGTCGGCCCAGGGCTGCGCGCGCAGCCAGTCCAGCGTCGCGGTGACGGTGCGCACGGCGGCGTCGGCCGTCTTCGCGTAGTCGGAACGGCCGACGCAGCGGCCCTGGGCGTCGTGGCGCGTGCCGCTGTTCTCGACGTCGCCGCCCGCGCTCGCGCCGTAGCCCGGCCGCAGCGGCGACACCACCGCCACGCCCTTGCCGAGCCAGTACCGCAGCTGCGACCGGCTCACGCCCAGTTCGAGCGTCGCGCGCGCCTGCGCGCCCGAGGCGCGGCCGTGCGAGAACACGACGACCGGGAACGGCCCCGGGCCCGGCGGCAGGAACCACGTCGTGGACATCTGCGCGACGTCGCCCGAGGCCTCGCGCACGGGGATGGTCACGGTCCGGCCGGCGGCCGCCCAGTCCGGCAGCGCGGCCTGCGCGCCCGCCGTCGCGGCCGCCAGCGCGAGGGCGAGCAGGACGGCGGCGACTCGCATGGCGCCGCGATCAGAACGGCGCCGACGCGTCTTTCGCGTCGGCCGGCGCGTACGGCGAGGGCGTGCCCATCGCGGCCGTCTGGCCGGTCAGCGCGGCGATCACCTTGTCGGTGGCGGTCGTGCCCGCCTCGCCCAGCTTGAGCGGGCCGCCGAGCGCCTCGACGAGGTCGGGCAGCAGCTTGCCGAGCTCGCCGGTGGCGATCGCGACGTCGGCGTCGAAGTTGTCGTCGCCCTTGCCAGCGGCCTCCTGGCCTTCGAGCACGACGTCGAGCAGCTTGATCTTCTTGATCGCGAACTGCTCGGTCAGCACGAAGGAGACGCGGCTGTCCCAGGTCATCGCCAGCTGCGTGGGCAGCTTGCCCTGCCTGATGTGCTCGCCGACCTCGTCGATGTCCAGCGTGTGGCGCGCATAGCGGACGAGCGACTTCTCGCTGTCGGGCTGCTTGAGCTCGCACTCGCGGTCGATCGTGAAGCCGACCGGCGCCTCCTTGGTCGACAGCCACTCGGCCATCGCGACGGCGGCGGACATCTGCGTCTGCACCAGCTCCAGCCGGATGCCGCCGTCCAGCAGCTCGGTCAGCAGCGTGACGATCTTGTCGGCCTTCTTCGCGCTGGCGGCGCCGATGACGATCAGGTTCTGCTGCAGGTCGACCCAGATCGGCGTCGTGCCGCGCTTGGGGAACGCGCGCGGCAGCAGCTCGTGCACGATCTCCTCCTTCAGCTCCTTGGCGGCCTTGCCCTTGGGGCGGCGGCCGGTGTCCTGCTCGATCTTGTCGAGGCGCGCCTCCAGCTGCGACTTCACCGCGCCGCCGGGCACGGCCTTGGTCTCGATGCACAGCTTGAGGATCCACTGGCCCGCGACGCTCTCGATCAGCGCGCCGTGCTTCTGCCCGCGCGGCTCGACCCAGCCCAGCGACTCCTGCTGCGACGCGCCGCACTCGACGAAGCGCGCCGCCTCCAGGCGCGGCTCCAGCTCGGCCAGGGCCGGGCGTTCCCATTGAGCGATGCGGTAGACGATGGCGTTCTTGAACATGTGCGCGGGCCGGAAAACGAATGAGGCTGAAGGCGCGCGATTCTAGGCGCCCTGTATTTCCGTCCAGCAACCAGGTGTTGCGCGCGCGGCCGATCGCGGCAAAACCGCACGCGCCGCGGCAGGCGGCGAGAATGTCCGCATGAAGGTGTTCGGCATCGCGGGCTATTCGGGCATGGGCAAGACGACGCTGCTGGCGCGGCTGGTGCCGGCGCTGGTCGCGCGCGGCCTGCGCGTGTCGATGATCAAGCACAGCCACAAGGACATCGAGGTCGACCGCCCCGGCAAGGATTCGTACCGCCTGCGCGAGGCCGGCTGCCACGAGGTGCTGCTGCTCGGGAGCACGCGCTGGGCGCTGATGCACGAGCTGCGCGGCGCGGACGAGCCGCCGCTGGACTACCTGCTCGATCGCCTGCAGGACGTCGACCTGGTGCTGGTCGAAGGCTTCAAGCACGGCGACTTCCCCAAGCTGGAGGTCTGGCGCGCCGAGGCCGGCAAGCCCACGCTGTCGCCCGGCTGGCCCGGCATCCGCGCGATCGCCAGCGACGACCGCGTCGAACCGGCGGACGGCGTCGCCCTGCTGCCGCTGGCCGACACCGAGGCCGTCGCCGACTTCGTGCTGGCCCACGCCGCCACGCGCTGAGGGCTGCCATGCTGCGCTTCGCTGCCAACGTCTCGATGCTGTTCGCCGAGGCGCCCTTCCTCGATCGCTTCGCGCTCGCGGCGCGTGCCGGCTTCGCCGCGGTCGAATGCCAGTTCCCGTACGAGGCGCCGGCCGCCGAGATCCGCGCGCGGCTGGACGACCACGGCCTGGCGATGGTGCTGCACAACCTGCCCGCCGGCGACTGGGCCGCAGGCGAGCGCGGCATCGCCTGCCTGCCGGATCGCGTCGCCGAGTTCCGCGCGAGCGTCCCGCGCGCGATCGCCTACGCGCACGCGCTGGGCGTGACGCAGGTCAACTGCCTCGCCGGCATCGCGCCGGCCGGCGTCGATGCCGAGTCGCTGCATCGGACCCTCGTCGCCAACCTGCGCTTCGCCGCCCGCGCGTTCGCGGCCGAGGGGCTGAGGCTGCTGGTCGAGCCGATCAACACCTTCGACATGCCCGGCTTCCTCGTGAACCGGACGGCGCAGTGCGTCGCGCTGCTCGACGAGGTCGCCGAAGCCAACGTGTTCGTGCAGTACGACGCGTACCACATGCAGCGCATGGAGGGCGAACTCGCCGGCACGCTCGCGCGCTGGCTGCCGCGCATCGCGCACGTCCAGGTCGCCGACAACCCGGGGCGCCACGAGCCGGGCACCGGCGAGATCCGCTTCGAGTTCCTGTTCGCGGAACTGGAGCGCCTCGGCTACGGCGGCTGGATCGGCTGCGAGTACCGGCCGGCGGGGCGGACGGAGGCCGGATTGGGCTGGCTGCCGCCGGGCGCGCTCGGGCCACGCCGCGAATAGCGCCGGGCGACGGGGCCGGGCGGGTTGCCGTCCCTCGCCGGCCGCAGGCTCGCTACCGCAGGTTCGAGCCGATCAGCACCGCGCAGACCGCAAGCACCACGGCCATACCAGGAACGGCCAGCGGCAGCCACCGGACCCTGCGCAGCCGCGCGCGGAGCGGGTTGTCCGAGAGCCGATGCGACTCGGCGTCGAAATGCGCCGGATGGGCGTGGAACGCGTGCGCGACGCCGTCGCGCCAGCGGTGCAGGGTGGCAGGCAATGAAGAAGCATGCATGGCAGGACCTCCTCGTCGATGTGGCACCGCGATCGCGGGTCGCCGGACTGCGGATCCGCGCGCGCCGCCACGGTGCCGACGAGCGGCGCTTCCATTCGAACAATGTGATCCGCTGCGCGGCGCGCGGCAAGGGCGGCGCGAATGGACGCGACGCCGGCGCGGGTATCCCGGCGCGCGCCGCGCAACGTCGAGTTCGGAATCCCGCGCCCTGCGCTAGAGTCGACGGACGGCCGCCGGCCGTGCGCCGCGGCTGCTCGTCGGCGCTCGCCTTCCGGCAGGCCGTCCGCGCGGCCGGTCGAACGGGAGTCCCCCAGATGCACCAGGGTTCATGCCACTGCGGCGCCGTCCGCCTCACGCTGCCGTCGACGCCCGAAGTCGCCACCGCATGCAACTGCTCGCTCTGCCGCAGGATCGGCGGCCCGTGGGTGTACTTCGAGTTCGGCACGGTCGAGATCACGGGGCATCCCGATTCGACCGAGGCCTACGTCCAGGGCGACAGGACGCTGCGCACGATCCGCTGCCGCCATTGCGGCTGCATCACCCACTGGGAGCCGATCGCCGCGGAGCCCGGCGCACGGCACGGCGTCCACCTCGGCAACTTCGACCCGCAGCTGATCGCGTCCGTCCGCGTGCGCAGGTTCGACGGCGCGGACACCTGGAAGTTTCTCGACGAGTGAGGCGAGCCGGTGGCGCTGCCGGGTAAGATTGCCGTCCTCAAAGGGAGCGGCTCAAGTTTCATGAGCTATCGCTCGCGTGGCGCGGAGTGCAACGATGCGTTTCCAGCGACGACTGCAGATTGCTCTGGCGCTGCTCGCGAGCAACCCGCCCTTGGCTGTCTTGTGCGCCACGCCGATGACCGATCGCCTGGTGCAGGAAGTTGCTGAGAGGCAGGCGACGACCGTCGAACAAGCGCTTGGCCTTCTATCGCCCTCGTTGCGATCCCATTTCGCCCTGGTCTTCAGCAGTCGCAGTCTGCAGGCAGCAAGCTACGCCGATCCCCGTGCCGTGCTGTTCGGGAACGATGCCCGCTTCGTCGTCACCTTCAACGGGAACGCCGACCAGCGCGGCTTCGACACGCTCGAGATCATGGAGTTCGACGATCAGAGTGATCGCTTCGTGTTTCGCGAGATCCTGTTTTCCATGGGTGCAGCGTCAAACCACGGCGCGGTCGTCTCCGAAGCGAACCCCGTGAAGTGCGCCGCATGCCATGGCAAGCCTTTGCGACCGGTCTGGGACACGTACCCGAGCTGGCCGGGTGCCTATGGCGAGCAATATCGAGAACCCTTGGCGCCGACCGAGGCCGATGGTTTGAAGGACTTCATGAAGAGGCAACCCACGCACCCGCGATATCGCGCACTGGGAAACGTGCAGGTGCTCGGTGATCCGAACACGTTCGTGCCGGGCACCAAGATCCTGTACGCAGGGACAGAGACTGAACCACCCAATGCCGTCCTGTCGCGACTTCTCGCGAAGTGGAGCGCGCGCGCGATTGCCCATGAAGTCGCCGCCTCGCCGCGGTTCCAGCCCTACCGCTACGCGCTGCTGGGAACGCTGTCCAAGGACTGCGGCCCGCTGGACGCTTATTTCACAAGCGCGTCGAGCAAGGCACTTGTGCCGGGTCTTGCTGCCTTCTCCGAGCGCTCCGCCAGCGCCACCGCGCAACAGCTTTCATTGAAAAGCCTGCGCATGCAGGGCAGCGCGCACGGACCCGCGCAGCGCTCGAGCGCCGACGCCGAACGTCTCGACACCTTCCGATTCCTCGTCGAGTCGCTCCTGGACATTCCGACGGGTCAATGGACGCCAGCGCTCGAGAAGGGCACGTTCGACTTCAGCGCGCCGCAATCGTTTTCCGCGGAACTGGACAGCCGATTGCGAGCCATCGTGGCAGAGTCCGATACGTCGCTCCAGGATCTGGCTTCGCTACGCGACGTGGGAGCGGGCGAGCGCTACTGCCGCTACCTGCAGGCCAGAAGCCGCGCGGCGACCAAAGACCTGCGCGCGGGCGACGGCGTTGCCATGGTCGGCCGGCCTTCCACCGCTCGGACTGCTGGCGGCAAGTCCATGGTCCCTGAAGGTCGGCCCCAGGCGCTGAAACCGTGTGTTGCCTGCCACGAAGGCGGTATCGGCCCGAAGTTGCCGTTCTCTGTCTCGGACGAACTCCGGACGCGCCTGGCGACGGCCGGGTACCCGAGGGGAACGCTCCTGGACGAGATCCTCTACAGGCTGACACCTGAAGCCGGACAGGATCGCATGCCACGTGGGTCGATCCTTTCGGCTGATGACCGCCAAGCATTGGAAGACTATTTCCGTGGCCTGGCCGCTTCGCCGGTCGGCCAGGCGGCCCCAGCGCCCGGCCTTTGATGCGCAAGTATGCCTGTCTAGATCGGCCCCGCCCGCCCTGCCGCCCGCGACCAAGCCGCCCGGGGACGCCAGGCGCGAAGCGCCCGGCAACAGCGCCGCAGGCACCGCGAAACCCTCAGCCCCGCCCCACGAACGGCATCTTCGTCGCCATGATCGTCATGAACTGCACGTTCGCCTCCAGCGGCAACGACGCCATGTGGACGACCGCGTCGGCCACGCGCTCGACATCCAGCATCGCCTCCGCCGCGATGCGCCCGTCGGCCTGCTTCACGCCGGTGGCCATGGGGGCGGCCAGGTCGGTGACGGCGTTGCCGATGTCGATCTGGCCGCAGGCGATGTCGTACGCGCGGCCGTCCAGCGAGATGGACTTCGTCAGGCCCGTCACCGCGTGCTTGGTCGCCGTGTAGGGCGCGGAGTCGGGGCGCGGCGCGTGGGCCGAGATCGAGCCGTTGTTGATGATGCGGCCGCCGCGCGGCGACTGCGCCTTCATCGCGCGGAACGCGCCCTGCGCGCACAGGAACATGCCGGTGAGGTTGACGTCGACCACCGAGCGCCAGGTGTCGTAGCTCAGGTCCTCGAACGCGATGCCGTTGGCGCTGATGCCGGCGTTGTTGAACAGCACGTCGACGCGGCCGAAGCGCTGCAGCGTGGCGGCGAACAGCGCGTCGACCTGCGCGGGCTGCGTGACGTCGGTGGGCACGGCCAGCAGCGCGTCGCCGCCGCCGGCCTGGGCGAGTACCTGCTGCAGCGCATCCGCGCGGCGGCCCGCGAGCACGACGCGGCAGCCCGCGCGCGCCAGCGCGAGCGCGCAGGCCTTGCCGATGCCGCTGCCGGCGCCGGTGACGACGGCGACCTGGTTCGTGAGATTCATGGCGATACGCTCCTGTCGGATGGGTGTCAGCGACGATTCGGCCACGGCGCGAGGCCCCCAGCATGAGGGATTTTCCGCGCCGGGCGAAGGATCAACATGGCGGTTCGCAGCGGGCTGCCAGATGTCCGCATCGGGGGTTGCATCATGCGGGACACCTGCTCCGCCACCACGCGCCGTTCGCGGGCCGCCGACGGCGGCTTCGTCACCATGGCCACGCTGATTCTCGCCTCGGGCTCGGCCGCCGCGCTCGCGCTCACGTCGGGCTGCCGCACGGCGCCGCACGCCAAGGACGACGCGGCGACCGAGACGCAGCTGCAGCCGGCCGGAATCGACACGACGGCCCGCCCCTTCGACGAGCACTTCTACGTCGTGCCGCCGCAGGACGTGCACGGGTAGACGATCGAAGCGCCCCGCGCACGCGGGCGCCGCGCGCGCCCGCGTGCGAGCCGCGTGGCTTCAATAGCGTTCGTAGAGATGGCTCGCCGCTGCGGCGATGTCACCCACGGTCTCCTCCAGCTGCACCATCGTCGCCTGGCGCGCCGCGAGCGCGTCGCGGTTCTGCAGCGCGGTCAGGATGGCCTTGTGGCGCGGCAGCGAGAGCTGGTGGGTGTTGGGCAGGCGGCTGCTCAGCTTGATGGACTCGCGCAGCGCCAGCGACAGCATGTTGCCGATGTAGGCCAGCAGGTCGTTGTTGGTCGCCTCGGCGATGCGGCGGTGGAAGGCGAGGTCCGGCTCCAGCAGCTCGTCGGCGTCGCGCGCGGCGGCCATGCCCTCGTAGGCCTCGGCGATGGATGCCAGCTGCGCGTCGGTGGCCGTGGTGGCCGCCAGTTCCGCGGTCGCCGGCTCGAACAGGCGCCGCACGGTCATCAGCGTCTCGACGAACTCGAGCTCGGGCTTGGTCTGGATCATCCAGTACAGCACGTCCGGGTCGAGCAGGTGCCACTCGTTGCGCGGGCGCACGGTGCTGCCGGAGCGCTGGCGCGAGACGACCAGCCCCTTGGCCACCAGCACGCGCATCGCCTCGCGCAGCACGGGCCGGCTGACCTCGTAGCGCTCCATCAGCTCGGACTCGACGGGCAGGCGGTCGCCCGGCTTCAGGTCGCCGGACAGGATGCGCAGGCCCAGCTCGCGGACGATGCGTCCGTGCATGCTCTTGCCATCGGGATCCTGGCGGTAGTTGGAGTGTTGAAGGCGACTGGTCATTGCTGATCGACGGGGAAACGCGGGCCTGCGTGACGGATCCGGACGCTCGGCTCCGAGGCAGCCACGTCGCCGATTATGGCGACCGGGCGGCCGCGTGCGCGATGGCGATCGCTGCCTCAGCTCGCGCCGCGTCGCGCCCGCGATGGCTCGCCGACGAGATTGTCGAAACCTTGCAGGTCGGTCTCCCGCTCTCAGTGCGCCCAGCGCAGCACCAGCGGGTCGAGGCGGCGCGCGGCGTCGAGCAGGCCGGCGCGCACGGCGGGCGACATCGCCGGATACGGGCTGCGCGGCGCGTCGCAGGCGATGATCCCGCCCTCCTTCATCAGCGCCTTGGCCGTGAGGAAGCCGCCCTGGCGGTTCTCGTAGTTGATCAGCGGCAGCCAGCGCGCGTAGGCCAGCACCGCGGCCTCGCGGTCGCCCGCGGCGAACGGGTCGACGATGGTGCGGATGCCGTCCGGGAAGCCGCCGCCGGTCATCGCGCCGGTGCAGCCGGCGTCGAGGTCGGCCAGCAGCGTGATCGCCTCCTCGCCGTCCCACGGGCCCTCGATCGCGTCGCCGCCGAGCGCGATCAGCTCGCGCAGCTTGCTGGCCGCGCCGGCGGTCTCGATCTTGAAGTAGCGAACGTTCTCGTGCCGCTGCGCGAGCTGCGCCAGGAAGGCCGCGGACAGCGGCGTGCCGGCCATCGGCGCGTCCTGGATCATGATCGGGATCTGCAGTCCCGCGCTCAGGCGGCCGAAGAACTGCTCGATCTGCTTCTCGCCCACGCGCAGCGTCGCGCCGTGGTACGGCGGCATCACCATCACCATCGCCGCGCCCTGGGCCTGCGCTCGCCGGCTGCGCGCCAGGCAGATGTCGGTCGAGAAGTGCGTGGTGGTGACGATCACCGGCACGCGGCCGGCGACGTGCTCGAGGATCGTGCGGGTGAGCGTCTCGCGCTCGTCGTCGCCCAGCACGAACTGCTCGGAGAAGTTGGCGAGGATGCACAGGCCGGTCGAGCCGGCATCGATCATGAAGTCGACGCAGCGCTTCTGGCCGGCCAGGTCGAGGCCGCCCTGCTCGTCGAAGAGGGTCGGCACCACCGGGAAGACGCCCTTGTAGCGGGCCGGTTTGCGGAGGTTGGTCATGTGTCTTGCCTCAGTGGGAGTGGCGGGGCACCGCCGAGCCGCGGCAGCCGCGCAGGAAGTCGAAGTCGCAGCCCTCGTCGGCCTGCAGCACGTGCTGCACGTACAGCGAGCGGTAGCCGGTGGCGTCGGCCGGGTCGGGCACCTGCGCGGCCTGCCATTGCTCGAGGCGAGCCTGCAGTTCCGCGTCGGAGATGTCCAGGTGCAGGCGGTTGGCGTCGCAGTCCAGCTCGATCCAGTCGCCTTCCCGGACGACCGCCAGCGGGCCGCCGGCGCGCGCTTCCGGCGCGACGTGCAGCACCACGGTGCCGTAGGCCGTGCCGCTCATGCGGGCGTCGGAGATGCGCACCATGTCCGTGACGCCCTGCGCCAACAGCTTGGGCGGCAGGCCCATGTTGCCGACCTCGGCCATGCCAGGATAGCCGCGCGGGCCGCAGTTCTTCAGCACCAGGATCGAGTCCTTCGTGACCTCCAGATCGGGGTCGACGATGCGTTCCTTGTAATGCTCCAGGTTCTCGAACACCACCGCCTGGCCGCGGTGCCTGAGCAGGTGCGCGCTCGCCGCCGACGGCTTGAGCACCGCGCCGCGCGGCGCCAGGTTGCCGCGCAGCACGCGGATGCCGCCATCGGCCACCAGCGGCTTGTCCAGCGGGCGGATCACCTCGTCGTCGTGGATCGCGGCGTCCTTGACGTTGTCCCATAGCGACTGGCCGTTGACGGTCAGCGCCTGCGGGTGCGGCAGGCGGCCGGCCTCGCCGAGGCGGCGCAGCACGCCCGGCAGGCCGCCGGCGTAGTAGAACTCCTCCATCAGGAAGCGGCCCGAGGGCATCAGGTCGACCAGCGTGGGCGTGTCGCGGCCGATCTCGGTCCAGTCGTCCAGCTCCAGCTTCACGCCGATGCGGCCGGCGATCGCCTTCAGGTGGATCACCGCGTTGGTCGAGCCGCCGATCGCGGCATTGACGCGGATCGCGTTCTCGAACGCCTCGCGCGTGAGGATCTTCGACAGCTTCAGGTCCTGCTGGACCATTTCCACGATGCGCGCGCCCGACAGATGCGCCAGCACCTGGCGGCGCGCGTCGACGGCGGGGATCGCCGCGTTGTGCGGCAGGCTGGTGCCCAGCGCCTCGGCCATGCAGGCCATCGTGGACGCCGTGCCCATCGTGTTGCAGGTGCCCGCGGAGCGCGACATGCCGGCCTCGGCCGCGAGGAACTCGCTCAGCTTGAGCGTGCCGGCCTTGACCTGCTCGGACAGCCGCCACACCGCGGTGCCCGAGCCGATGTCCTTGCCGTTGTGCTTGCCGTTGAGCATCGGGCCGCCGGTGACGACGATCGCCGGCACGTCGACGCTGGCCGCGCCCATCAGCAACGCGGGGGTCGTCTTGTCGCAGCCCACCAGCAACACGACGCCGTCGATCGGGTTGCCGCGGATCGACTCCTCGACGTCCATGCTGGCCAGGTTGCGCGTGAGCATGGCAGTCGGCCGCAGGTTGGACTCGCCGTTGGAGAACACCGGGAACTCGACCGGGAAGCCGCCGGCCTCGAGGACGCCGCGCTTGACGTGCTCGGCCAGCTTGCGCAAGTGCGCGTTGCACGGGGTCAGCTCGGACCACGTGTTGCAGATGCCGATGATGGGCTTGCCCTGGAACTCGTGATCCGGGATGCCCTGGTTCTTCATCCAGCTCCGGTACATGAAGCCGTTCTTGTCCGCGGTCCCGAACCACTGCGCGGACCGGAGCTTGATGGGAGCTGTCGCCATGAGAATTTCAGAAGAGGAGTGTTGTGATTAACGTATGACTATTTTAAACAACAAATGCGTATTTACCCTCGATTCATGCCGGTTACATGATTTATAGTATTACTTTTATTGCGGGGAACGCGATTTGGTGCGCGGGGCAGGCCGTCCCCGCGACCGCGCCCCGGGAGAGGCCTTCCCACGCCCGTCGCCCCCGCAAGAACGCGCCGTCCCGATCACCCGCGGCGTGGCCGGCATCGGCGCCGCGACGCCTGCGGTGTCGGTGCGCGCCGGCTGGCCGTAATCCGCCGTAACCGTTCGCCGATAAGCTTCGGCCATGTCAGCCCTCACCCCGCCCGCGGCCGCCGACGCGCCGGAGCCGCCCGCGCCCGGGCTGCTGCGCCTGGCGTGGCCGATCTTCGCCGAGCAGTCGCTGCACATGCTCACCAACGTGGTGTCCACGTTGATGGCGAGCCGCATCGGCGACAACGCCGTGGCCGGCCTGGGCAGCGCCGGGCAGATCCTGGTGATGTTCCTGGTCGGCTTCAACGTGCTGGCGGTGGGCGCCTCGATCGCGACGACGCACCACCTGGGCCTGGGCGACCGCGCCGGCGCGCGCCGCCTGGCGCGCGGCGCGGTCGCCACCAACCTGTGGCTGGGCGCGCTCTTCAGCGTGCTGCTGGCGGTCAGCGCGCCGACGCTGCTGCGCTGGGCCCAGCTGACGCCGCCGCTGATGGCCTACGCCCTGCCCTACCTGCACTGGATGGGCGGCACGCTGTTCATGGAGTCGATGATCTTCGCGCTGTGCGCCGTGCTGCGGGCGCACGGCCACACGCGCGAGGTCATGTACGTGATCCTCGCGCAGAACGCGGTCAATGCGGGCCTGAGCGCGCTGCTGATCTTCGGCATCGGCGGCCTGCCGGCCATGGGCGTGACGGGCATCGCGATCGCGGCGTCGGTCAGCCGGCTGCTGGCCTGCGCCGCGCTGTGGGTGCTGGTGTCGCGGCGCATCGGGCTGCGGCTGCGGCTGCGCGACCTGTTCGAGATCCACCTCGCCGACCTGCGGCGCCTGCTGTCGCTGGGCCTGCCCGCGGTGCTGGAGAACGTCAGCTGGTTCGCGTCGTTCATGATCATCACCGCGCTGACGGCGCGCATGGGCGAGCGCATGCTGGCCACGCAGGCCTACGCGATGCAGATCGCGCAGATCGAGATGCTGGCCTGCCTGTCGATCGGCATCGGCAACGAGATCATCGTGGGGCGCCTGGTCGGCGCCGGGCGCTTCGAGGAGGCGCGCACGCAGTGCCTGGCCAACATGCGGCTGGGGCTGATCGTGACGGCGGGCGTCGCGATCGTCTTCGCCCTGGTCGCGCCATCGGCGCTGCGCCTGTTCACCGACGACCCGCAGATCGTCTCGCTGGGCCGCACGCTGATCCTGCTGGGGCTGCTGCTGGAGCCGGGCCGCAGCTTCAACCTGATCATCATCAACGCGCTGCGCGCCAGCGGCGACAGCCGCTTCCCGCTGATCGCCGGCCTGATCTCGCAATGGGGGATCATGCTGCTCGGCGCCTGGCTGCTGGGCACGCACCTGGGCTTCGGCCTGGTGGGCGTGTGGGTCGCGCTGATCCTCGACGAATGGCTGCGCGGCCTGTACATGCTGCAACGCTGGCGGCGCGGCCGCTGGCTCAAGCACGCCAGGCGCGTCCAGGCCGAGGCGGCGCGCCATCCTATTTCGCAAAACAGCCGCACCTATACATGAGCCACCACCCGCCCGTCCGACTCCATCAAGAGGTCCATGGCCACCTGGCCGACGGCCGCGTCGTCCACGAGGTCACGCTGTCGCACGGCGGCCTGGTGCTGAGCTGCATCACGCTGGGCGGCATCGTCACCACGCTGTGGGCGCCCGACCGCGACGGCGTCGCCGCCAACGTCGTGCGCGGCTTCGACAACCTGGCCGACTACGAGCAGCGCAACCCGTTCTTCGGCGTGATCGTCGGCCGCTACGGCAACCGCATCGCGCTCGGCGAGCTCGTCATCGACGGCGAGGCCTTCGCGCTGACGCGCAACAACGGCACCAACTGCCTGCACGGCGGCGCGCAGGGCTGGGGCACGCGGCTGTGGGAGATCGAGTCGACGCGCGAGCACGACGAGGCGCTGGGCGGGCCCGCGGTGACGCTGCGCTACGTCAGCGCCGACGGCGAGGAAGGCTTCCCGGGGCGCGTCGAGGCGCGCGTCACCTACTCGCTGGCCGCCGACCGCAGCTGGCGCGTCGACTACGAGGCCACGACCGACCGCCCCACCGTCGTCAACCTGACCCACCACGACTACTTCAACCTCGCCGGCCGCGGCACGGCGCTGGACCACGAGCTGACGCTGCCGGCCGGCCGCTACAACCCGGTCGACGGCAAGCTGATCCCGATGGGCATCGCCGAGGTCGAGCGCACGCCGTTCGACTTCCGCGCGCCCACGACGATAGCCGCCCGCCTGCGCGACCCGCACCCGCAACTGGCGGCCGGCGGCGGCTACGACCACAACTGGATCCTGGACGACGCGCGCATCGGCACGCTGCGCCTGGCCGCGCGGCTGCGCGATCCCGCGTCGGGCCGCTCGATGGAGCTGCACACGACCGAGCCGGGGCTGCAGTTCTACTCGGGCAACTTCCTCGACGGCACGCTGGTGGGCCACGGCGGCGAGGCCTACCGGCGCGGCGACGCGATCTGCCTGGAGCCGCAGCACGGCCCCGATTCGCCGCACCACCCCGACTGGCCGTCGACGGTGCTGCGGCCGGGACAGGTGTATCGCAGCAGCTCGGTCTACCGCTTCGGCGCCGACTGACACGCGATCTACGGGTTTCCACTGCCGCGACTGGGCCCCCCGCTTCCGCAATTCGTCGCCTCGGGGCCGGGCCGGACGCGAAACCGCGTCGCGAAGGGGTATCGTCCCGCGTCACCCTTTTTTCCGAACGCAGGGAACCATGAAGCTCACCGCCATCGCACTCGCCACCGCGCTCGCCACCCTCGCAGCGCCCGTGACCCAGGCCGCCACCGCGGCCCCCGCCCCGTCCATCACCGGCACCGCGGCCAACCCGCCGGCGCTGTGGAACCTGAGCTCGCTGTACGCCGACGACGCCGCCTGGGAGGCCGCGCGCCAGAAGCTGCTGGCCCGCGTGCCCGAGGTCAAGGCCCTGCAAGGGACGCTGGGCACGAGCGCCGCCAGCCTGCTGCACGCGATGCAGGTGCTGTCGGACATCAACCGCGAGCTCGGCCGCCTCGACACCTATGCCAGCCTGAAGGCCGACGCCGACACCCAGGTCACCGCCAACCAGGCGCTGCGCCAGGAGTCCGCCGCGGCGCAGACGCAGTTCGCGCAAGCCACCGCGTGGGAGAACCCGGAGGTCGCGGCGATCGGCCAGGCCAAGATCGATTCGTACATCGCCGCCGAGCCCAAGCTGGCGCCGCACGCCTACGCGCTGCACACCATGCTGCGCCTGGCCGCGCACACGCTGTCGGCCAGCGAGGAGGCGCTGATGGCCGGCGCCGCCGACCCGCTGTCGCAACCGCAACAGATCTACGAACTGCTCGCCAACGCCGACCTGCCGTGGCCGACCGTCACCGTGCGCGGCAAGAAGGTGACGCTGGACCAGGA
>DASQCX010000927.1:0-1858 GCA_035634455.1 Burkholderiaceae bacterium | reverse complement strand
ACTACAACTACTACTTCGACCTCGGCGGGATGCTGCACGGCCTGGCGCATGCCGAGGACTGGCGCGTCGGCGTGCTGGTCGACGAGGCCCACAACCTGGTGCCGCGGGCGCGCGAGATGTACTCGGCGACGCTGTCGCGCGCCGCGCTCGATGGCGTGCGTCCGCGCGCGCCGGCCGCCGTTGCGCCGGCGCTGAAGCGCCTCGCCCGGACGTGCAACGAGATCGTCGGCCGCCAGCGCGAGCCGTATGCGGTGCACGAGGAGCTGCCGCAAGGCCTGCTCGCCGCGCTGCAGAACCTCAACTCGGCGATTGCCGAGCACTCGGCCGCGCACCCGGACGACGTCCCGCCCGAGCTGCTGCAGTTCTGGTTCGACACGCTGCACTTCACGCGCCTGGCCGAGTCCTTCGGCACGCACTCGCTGTTCGACGTCACGATCGCCGACGACGCGCAGCGCGACGTCACGCTGTGCCTGCGCAACCTGGTGCCGGCGTCGTTCCTCAAGCCGCGCTTCCTCGCGGCGCGCACGACGACGCTGTTCTCCGCGACGCTCACCCCCATGCACTTCCACGCCGACCTGCTGGGCCTGCCGCCCGACACGGCGTGGGTGGACGTCGCCTCGCCGTTCGACGCGGCGCAGCTGCGCGTGCAGGTGGCGCCGCTGTCCACCCGCTTCGCGCACCGGCCCGCGTCGCTGGCGCCCATCGTCGACTTGATGGCGAGCCAGTTCGCCGACGCGCCCGGCAACTACCTCGCGTTCTTCAGCAGCTTCGACTACCTCGACCAGGTGGCCGGCCTGTTCCGGGCGCTGCATCCCGAGGTGCCCGCGTGGACGCAGGCGCGCCAGATGACCGAAGGCGCGCGCGCCGACTTCCTCGCGCGCTTCCAGGCCGGCGGCCGCGGCATCGGCTTCGCGGTGCTGGGCGGCGCGTTCGCGGAGGCCGTCGACCTGCCCGGCGAGCGGCTGATCGGCGCCTTCATCGCGACGCTGGGGCTGCCGCAGGTCAACCCGGTCAACGAGCAGATGAAGGCGCGGCTGGAGACGCTGTTCGGCGCCGGCCACGACTACACCTACCTGTTCCCCGGCCTGCAGAAGGTGGTGCAGGCCGCGGGGCGCGTGATCCGCACGACCACCGACGAGGGCGTCGTCTACCTGATCGACGACCGCTTCCGGCGCGCCGAGGTGCGGCGCCTGCTGCCGTCGTGGTGGCAAGTCGAAATGGCGTAATCACGAAGTCTCAAACTCGACGGCATCCGGCACACTGGACCGAACCAGGATCCGCATGCGAACGACCGAGCCGAACTACATCGCCATCGAACAACTGATCTGGCTGCAGCCGGACGGCACCCGGTCGCCCATCGTGGCCCGCGTCGGGCTGCCGTACCCCGCCGACGACGGCACCTGGGCCTGCGCGGCGGAGCTGCAGGGCGTCGACGCGCGCTACCCGGACGTCTGCGGCGCCTCGTCGATGCAGGCGCTCAGCCTGGCCACCGCGCTGATCGCCACGCGGCTGGGCCATCTCATCGAGCGCGGCGAGCGCCTGGTCGACGCCGAGGACAGCTCGTGCGCCTGGGACGACGAGATGCTGCAGTCCATCTTCGGCCTGCACGGCCTGCGGGCGGGCGAACGCGCGCGGTGACGCGGCGAGGGCGCGCCGCGTCCTTCGTCCCGCTCAGGCCGTCTCCCATTCGATGCGCACCAGCGCCATCGCGTTCGCGGGCAGCGGCAGCGTGAACGTCACCTCGCGCAGGGGACCGTCCTCGGCCGCGATCGCGAAGCGCTCGGGCACGAGCGCGGACGCCGCCTCCAGCGCCTCGACCTGGCGCGGCTCCGGGTACTCCGGGCTGCCCAGGCGCAGC
>DASQCX010000926.1:0-2773 GCA_035634455.1 Burkholderiaceae bacterium | reverse complement strand
ATCGTGCAGCGCCTGGAGTTCTATTCGATCGCCGACCTCGCCTCGATCGTCAGGCGCTCGGCCTCGATCCTGAAGGTGCCGATCGACGCGGCCGGCGCCGACGAGATCGCGCGGCGCTCGCGCGGCACGCCGCGCATCGCCAACCGCCTGCTGCGGCGGGTGCGCGACTACGCCGAGGTGAAGGGGCAGGGCGCGATCGACGAGGCCATCGCCGCGGCGGCGATGAAGATGCTGGACGTGGACACCAACGGCTTCGACCTGATGGACCGCAAGCTGCTGGAAGCCATCGTGCACCGCTTCGACGGCGGCCCGGTGGGCCTGGACAACGTCGCCGCGGCCATCGGCGAGGAGCCCGGCACGATCGAGGACGTCATCGAGCCCTACCTGATCCAGCAGGGCTACCTGCAGCGCACGCCGCGCGGCCGCATCGCCACCGTCGCCGCGTATCGCCACCTCGGGCTGGCACCGCCGGCGCGCACGGGCTACGACCTGTTCGGTGTGCCGCCGGAATTCTGATCGCGCGCGGCGTCAACCGGCGCGCGCAGCGAGCGCCGCGGCGGCCGGCAGCTTGTCGGCCGATTCGTCCAGCGTCGGCGCGCTCAGGTCCAGGTGGCTGGTGTCGTTCCAGCCCACCATCGTCAGGCCCGAGCTGGTGTGCAGCAGGCGGTTGATGGCGGCGTTGTCGAGCTGCCAGGTGCGCGGCGCGTCGAGCGGTGCGCGGGTGGCGGCGCGGTAGAGGCAGTCCATCACGCCGCCGTGCGCCACCAGCACCACGGTCTTGCCGGCGTGGCGTTCGGCGATGCGCAGCGTCGCCTCGACGCAGCGCGCGTAGAACACGTTCAGTGACTCGCCGTCGCCCGGCGCGAATTCGGGGTCGCGGCTCTTCCAGCGCTGCGACTGCTCGGGCCAGCGCTCCGCGACCTCCATGTGCGTCATGCCCTGGAAGCGGCCGAAGCTGCGTTCGCGCAGGCCGACGTCGAGTTCCAGCGGGATGCGGTTGAAGCTGGCGATCGCCTGCGCGGTCGCCTGCGCGCGCGCGAGGTCGCTGCTGACGACGACCTCCGGGGCGTCCTCCGCCAGCCAGTGCGCGGTGCGCCGCGCCTGCTCGTGGCCGCGCTCGTTGAGCGGGACGTCGAGCTGGCCCTGCAGGCGGGCCTCGACGTTCCAAGCCGTCTCGCCGTGCCGCACCGCGATCAGTCGTGTCGCTTCGCCGTGGCTCATGCGCTCGCTCTCTCCGTTTTCACGTTCACGCGCCCCAGGTGATGGGCTGCTTTTCCGCCAGGGCACGCTTCATCATCTCCACCATCGGCCACACGCGCTGGCGCAGGCTGACGCGGTCGGCCCGGCCGGCGCCGTCGTCGTCATCGGCCGAACGCGGCGCCTCCGCCGCGACCGCGGCCTCCAGCGCGGCGATCGCGGCCGGCAGCTGGTCGACCTCGATGATGCCCTGAGGGGTATCGGCCTTGCCGATCAGCGCCAGCACGCGCTCGACCACCGGCTGCGTCATGATGAGGTCGCCGGCGGCCTTGCTCTTGAACTTGTAGATCATGTCGGATGTCCGGTTGCAACACGAAAAAGCGGCCAGGGGAGCCCTGGCCGCGATTGTCCGCGATCCGCCCCGCGGTTCGCCTGAACCGCCGGGCGATTCGTGGGGAGACCGTCAGCGATTGCGGCGGATGCGCACCACCTCGACCAGCGCGATGACGGCCGCGCCCACGGCCGCCGCGATCAGCAGCGACTTGATCGGCTCGTCGCGGACGTAGCCGCGGGTCGATTCGACCGTCTGCTGGCCGCGCTCGCGCAGCGCGGCGGCGCGCTCGCGAGCGGCGTCGTAGCCGTCGTGCGCCGCGTCGCGCGCCCGCTTGCCCACGCGCGACAGCAGCGGGCGGGTGTCGCCGTAGACACTGGCCAGGCCGTCGGCGGCGCTCTCGATCGCGGCCTTGGTGTCGCGCTCGGCGGCCTTCAGGGCCGCGGCGGCGCGGTTGAAGTGTTCGGAGGTGCTTGCGGAAACGGAGGAGGACAGCTGGGTTTCGGACATGTGGACTCTCCCGGAAGGTTGGACGGTATGTGCGCGAACTACAGGGCAAGGAGCATGCGCGCATCGGGCGCGGAGCGGAACAGAAACGCCACTGGCATCGCGGCCTTGCCGCGCCTCAATGCGGCAGTTCGCCGGGCGCGCGCGCGGCCAGCGCCACGCAGTACGCCACGAGCTGGTCGATGTCGCGCGACTTGTCGAACACGCGATCCGCGCCGCCGGCCAGGCAGCGCGCGCGCATCTCGTCGGTGGCATAGTTGCTGAGGACGACGAGCGCCGCCTCGGGCCGGCGGCGCCGCGCCGCGGCGAGCACGCCCAGGCCGGAGCCGGTGCGCAGGAAGATGTCGACGATCACCACGTCGCAGCGTTCGCCGCCGGAGGCGAGCCAGTCGACGGCCACGCGCTCGTCGGCCGCGGTGCCCACCACGTGCACCGGCGCCAGTTCCTCCAGCGCGGCGATCAGGCTCTCGAGCACGATGACGTTGTCCTCGACGACGAAGACGTCCAGCGGGCGCGCCGGCAGGCCGTCGTCCTGCGCGCGTGCCCGCGGGGCGGCGCCCGCGGCATCGGCGATCGCGCCGCGGGGATCCAGGATCGGTCGAGGGCGGGCGGCGGCGGGCATGGGACGGGCGCTTCACGCATGGGGGGAGGACACACCCCGAGCATGCGCCGATTGCCCGGCGCCGGCTGCCGGAGGGCCGCTCGACAGCCTGTAGTGCCTGTCCTACGCGCGGGGCC
>DASQCX010000925.1:0-3913 GCA_035634455.1 Burkholderiaceae bacterium | reverse complement strand
CGGCCGCCGCGATGAAGTCGTCGACGCCGTTCTGGCGCTTCGTGCGCAGGCCGTCGACGCGCCAAGCCTCGCCGGGGTCGGCGGCGCCGCGCAGCGTCGCGATCGCGACGACGCCGCCGCGATCCAGCCAGGCGCGGCGGGTGACGTCGAAGTCCGGCGTCATGCCCGCGCCCAGCGAGCCGGCCGGCACGAGCAGCACCGGGTTGCGGCCGTCCAGCCGCGCGCCGTGCGGACGCAGGATGTCGACGGGCACCGGCGTGCCGTCGCGCGAGGTGGCGAACTCGCGCACGACGTCGCAGTCGTTGAAGCTGGCGTCGGAGGTCATCGCCAGCGCCGTGCGCCGGGCGCGGCCGGCCGCGACGCGCGTCCAGGCCGGCGGCTCCAGCCAGCTGGTGAGCTGCGCCGCGACCTCGTTGCGGCCCACGCGCGCGAGCGCCGCGACGCCGCTGCCGCCCGGCAGCGCGATCGTCGTGCTGCGCCTGGTCCGCAGGTCGACGGCGCGCAGGCGCGTCGGGCCGGTCTGGCCTTCGGCGACGTACAGCGTGCCGCCGGCCACCGCGAAGCGCTGCAGCGCGCCCTCCACCGGCATGGCGGCCGCCGCCAGCCGGTCCCACGCGACGGGCTTGCCGTCGGACAGCGCGATGCGCAGCAGCTTGCCGCGCGGCGCGTTGGCGACCGAGCGCACCCAGATCGCGTCGTCGTCGCCGAACTGCGCGTCGCGCACGCCGTCGCCCTCGGCGGCCACGCGGCGCCAGGCGCCTTCGCCGTTCGCGTCCGACGGCTTGGCGTACAGCGCGACCTCGCCGCCGCGCCCGTTCTCGACCAGCGCCAGCACGTGGCGGCCGTCGCGCGCGCCCTCGAGGCGCACGCGCGCGAGGCGCGGCAGTCCGGCGGCGAGCTCGACGCGATCGAGCCCCGCCGAACCGAGCCGGTGGAACACCACCTGCATCGTCCCGGGCGCCGCGACCTGCGTGCAGAAGAACCCGGCGCCGCCCGCGCTCCATGCGAGGTCGCCGCCCGCGCCAGCCGACATGACGTGCGCCACCTCGCCGGGCAGCGCCTGGCCGGTCGCGACGTCGACGACCCGCACGACGGCGCCGCCGGCATCGCCGTTCGACAACGCGATCGCCACCTTGCGGCCGTCGGGCGACGGCCGGAAGAACTCGATCGCCAGCGCGCCGCCGGGCGTCGATTCGTTCGGGTCGAAGACGACGCGCTCGCTGCCGACGTCGTCCATCGACCGCAGCGCCACCAGCACCGGCCGTTGCGCCGGCGGCGCGGACTTGAGCGCAAACACGAGGCCGCCGCGCTCGACGAGGCCGGTGTACGAATTGGACGTCGACTCGAGCAGCGACCGCAGCCGCTCGCGCAGCGCGGGGCGCGCGGGCATCGCGTCGAGGTAGCGCCGGCCGTAGGCGTGCTCGGCGGCGATCCACGAGCGCGTGTACGGGTCGTCGGCGTTCTCCAGCCACGTGAAGTCGTCGGCGACCGGGGTGCCGAAGAAGTCCTGCGTCGTCGTGCGCGAGGCCGCGAACGGATAGCCGCGCAGGCCCGGCGCGACCGGCGTCACGACCTCGCCGTTCACCAGGCCCGACTTCGCGCCGCCGGCGCAGGCGCCCAGCACGGCGACCGCGAGGGCCGCCAGCGGGCCCGCCATCCATTTCGGCGCAGCGGCGCGGCGCAGCATCGGCACGAGGTTCAAGCAGGCTCCCGGTTGCGGAGTTGGACCAGTGCGCGATGTTAGGCGGCGGCGCCGCCAGCGGCGTTCGCAGATGTTTCGCGAGCGTGCGCGAACGCACGCCGCGCGGGGTTGACAGCCCATCCGCCGAATCCTAAAGTGATATCACTTTGATCTCCATCAGGGAACTCTCATGACCTCGAACCAGGCCTTGCGCGGCGCGTCGCGGCCGACGCGCGTCGAATACTCGGAACGCCACCTCGCGTCGTTGAACGGCTACGCGATGGTGGCGATCGGCGTCGTGCTGGCGGCGCTGGCGCTGTCGCGCTTCGTCTCGATCCGCGACGACATGGGCGCCGGCGCCGTGCTGCTGTCGCACGTGCTGCCGGGCCTGCTGTGCGTGCTGGCCACCGTGGCGGCCGTGGCCGGCCTCTACACGCTGCAGCCCAACGAGCCGGCGATCGCCACGCTGTTCGGCCAGTACGCCGGCACCGACCGCGCCGAGGGCCTGCGCTGGGCCAATCCGTTCTACATCAAGCGCCGGATCTCGGTGCGCGCGCGCAACCTGAACTCGCCGGCGCTCAAGGTCAACGACAAGCGCGGCAACCCGATCGAGATCGGCGCCGTCATCGTCTGGCGCGTCGAGGACACCGCCAAGGCGCGCTTCGAGGTCGACGACGTCGACCTGTACGTGAAGCTGCAGTCCGAGGCCGCGCTGCGCCACGTCGCGTCGCTGTACGCCTACGACGAGGCCGACAGCCAGGACGCCGAAGAGATCACGCTGCGCGGCGGCCTCGACGACGTCGCGCAGGCGCTGGCCGCCGAGCTGTCGGCGCGCTTCGCCAGCGCGGGCGTGCTCGTCTCGGACGCCCGCCTCACGCACCTGGCCTACGCGCCCGAGATCGCGCAGGTGATGCTGCGCCGCCAGCAGGCCGAGGCCGTCATCAGCGCGCGCCACAAGATCGTGCAGGGCGCGGTGGCGATGGTCGAATCCGCGTTGACGGCGCTGAGCGAACGCAACGTCGTCACGCTCGACGACGAGCGCAAGGCGGCGATGGTCAGCAACCTGCTGGTCGTGCTGTGCGGCGACAACGAGGCGCAGCCCATCATCAACGCCGGCACGCTGTACGGCTGACGTCATGATCGCGTCGCAATGGCCGGACCCCTGCGGCCGCGCACCGGCGCGCCAGCGACAACACTGACACCGCCCCATGGCCAGTCCCGGCAAGAAGTCCTACCCCCTGCGCATCGACCCCGCGCTGTGGGCCGAGATCGGGCGCCTGGCCGCGCAGGAACTGCGCAGCGCCAACGCGCAGGTCGAGTTCCTGCTGCGCGAGGCGCTGGCGCGGCGCGGGCGCAAGGTCAAGCCCGAACTGCCGGACGACGGCGCGCCCGACGACAAGGCCTAGCCTCCTAGAATCGCCGCACATCCTCCGGGGAGCGACGATTGGCCTACGACTACAGCTCGGACAACAAGCGGCTCGAACTGCCCAACCCGTTCCGGGTCGAGAACATGTTCCTGTTCGCCTGCGCCGCGATCACGCTGCTGGGCGGGCTGACCGGGCTGATGTGGGCGCGCGCCGCGATCGAGTCGCACACGACCCGGCTCGGGATCGCGCCGCTGCTGGTGGGCGTGGCGCTGCTGGCGGCGGGTCTGTCGTTCGCGGTGGTCGCCGCGCGCCGCCTGCGCTTCTTCTTCGGCCGCGGCCGGCCGCGCTCGCTGGCGCCCGAGGTGGCCATCGGCGCCACCGGCAACTCGCAGCGCGCCGACTTCTACAAGGCCACGCTGCGCCAGGGCGGCCTCGAATACCCCGAGCCGCAGGGCGCGCTCAACGGCGTGCTGTACCACGCGGTGCCCGGCCTGATCACCGCGCCGGTGGTGGTGCAGGAGCTCGCGCAGCGGCACTTCTTCAACGCGCTGTCCTTCCTGGTGACGCTGGTCAGCTTCGTGCTCGCATGGGGACTGTTCGGTACCGACGAGTCGCGTCCGCTGATCTCCATCGTCTACTTCCTGTTCGGCGCCGTGGTGCTGCTGCGGCCGCTGGTCAGCGGCAACCAGGCACGGCTGGGCACGGGCACGCTGATCGCGCTGGCCGTCGCGGCCATCGTCGGGCCGGTGGCGGCCAACCTGCTGGGCGCGGCGCTGCCGTCGGTGCGCTACTCGGTCACGGGCCAGGCGGCGTTCCTGCTGATCTGCTCGCTGGTCGCGGTCGTCCTGATCCTGTGCGCGCTGCA
>DASQCX010000924.1:0-2310 GCA_035634455.1 Burkholderiaceae bacterium | reverse complement strand
GTGATCTGCGCCATCCAGGGCGCCTGCGTCGGCGGCGGGCTCGACCTCGCGGCGGCCTGCGACGTGCGCGTGTGCTCGGCCGACGCCTTCTTCACCGTGCAGGAGATCCACATCGGCATGGCCGCCGACCTCGGCGTGCTGCAGCGGCTGCAGCGCCTGCTGCCGCAAGGCCTCGCGCGCGAGCTCGCGTACACGGGCGACCGCCTGGGCGCGGAGCGCGCGCTCGCCGCCGGCTTCGTCAACGCGGTGCTGCCCGACGCCGACGCGCTGGTCGCCCACGCGCGCCAGCTGGCCGCGTCCATCGCCGCCAGGTCGCCGCTGGCCATCGCGGCGAGCAAGGTGGCGCTGAACCACGCGCGCGACCATTCGACCGCCGACTCGCTGGAGCAGATGACGCTGCTGCAGAGCGCGGTGTTCGACATCGACGAGATGGCCCGCGCCATCGCGGCCTGGCAGGCGAAGAAGCCGGCGGCGTTCGAGGCGCTGGGCGCAATCGCCAAGCCCTGAACGCCGGCGCCCGGCCGCTTCGGCATGCGGCTTGCCGCGGGCTGCGCCGACGTGCAGGCGCGCCGCGCCCGGCGTCGACGCCGGCGACTCGCGGGACGCCGTGTCGTCAACCGGGTCGGCGCGCTTCGCGTTGGTAGCTTGCAGGCCGCCGAAGACATGCTTCCTCGACGGTCTCGCATCGAGGCGCGGCGTGTCGCACGGCAAGCTTGCGCGTTGATCCGAAAAACTCGACGGGAAACACCATGAACATCCGTACCCTCTCGATCGCCTGCGCCCTGATCGGCGCCGTCTCCCTGGCCGGTGCCGCCGAGGTCGCCGACGCCGCTGCCAGCGCCGCCAGCGCGGTCAAGCACGCCGCCAAGGCCACCGGCCATGCCGTCGCCAAGGGCGCGTCGGCCGCCGCGACCGGCACCGAGCACGTCGCCTCGGCGGCGGCCACCGGCACGGCGCATGCCGCGCACAAGGCGGCCAGCGGCGTCAAGCACGTCGCGCACAAGGCCGCGTCCGCGGCTTCGGAAGCGGTCACCAAGTAAGACCTCGGCGAAGGCCCCGGCTCCTCGCGGGCCGGGGCCTTTCCATTTCGAGGTGCTCGACCAGGGTGCCGACGGCCGGGCAGCCGGCACGACCCGTCACAATGGCGGCGCATGCCCGCCCCCAGCCGCCTCACCGTCCTGACCTGCGCCGCACTGGCCGTGGCCTCGCCGCTGGTGGCCGGTTCGCAGGCCTGGCGCCTGGTCGACGAGGAACCGCGCTCGGGCGCGCTCTACCTGCTGCTGTACTGGCCCAGCATCCTGATCGACCAGCTGCCGCCGCGCGCCGCCGAGGCCTTCACGCTGTCGGCGCTGCCCACCGTGCTGCTGTACTTCGGCGGCTACCTGGCGCTGGGCGTGGGCGTGCAGACGCTGTGGCGGCGCCTGCGATGAGCATCGCCGTCGCCGCGGAGGATCCCGCGGGCGCCGACGCGCTCGCGCTGGTGGCCGAGCTGTCGGCCACGCTCGCCGCGCTCACCGGCGCCACCGGCCAGGCCTCGTTCGACGCCGCCGACGTCCTCGTGCCGCGTGCCTGCTTCGCGGTCGCGCGCGACGCCGACGGGCGCGCGCTCGGCTGCGGCGCGCTGCGGCCGCTGGAGGGTGGCGTCGCGGAGGTCAAGCGCATGTACGCGCGTCCCGGCACGCGCGGCGTCGGCAGCGCCGTCCTCGCCTTCCTCGAGCGCGAGGCCGCGGCCTGGGGCTATGCGGCGCTGCGGCTGTCGACGCGGCGCGTCAACGCGCGCGCCGTGGCGTTCTACGAGCGCCATGGCTACGTGCCCATCGACGGCTATGGGCGCTACGCCGGCAGCGCGGTGTCGGTCTGCTTCGAGAAGCGCATCGGCGCCTGAGCCACGCTCGTTCCCATCGCCCGCCTTCCCGGATACCATGCCGGGCTATCCGGGGACACGAAGAAAGCGAAGAGAGCGCGCCATGCAGATCCAGGAAGCCGTCGAGACTTGCGTCGCGAAGAAGTACGCCGACTTCGACGGCCGCGCCACACGTTCCGAGTTCTGGTGGTTCATGCTGTTCTGCATGATCATCAACGCGCTGCTGGGCGTCGCCGCCGAGTGGGCCGCGGGCATCTTCTTCCTGGCGATGCTGGTGCCCACGCTGGCGGTCGGCACGCGCCGGCTGCGCGACACCGGCCGCAGCCCGTGGTGGTGGCTGATGATGGCGCCGCCGATGGTCGTGGTCGGCTGGCTCGTGCTGCTGGTGTTCTTCATGCAGCGTGGCGTGACGCCCACGACGCCGGCCACGCCGCCGCAGCCGGGCA
>DASQCX010000923.1:0-2236 GCA_035634455.1 Burkholderiaceae bacterium | reverse complement strand
CTCGATCCTGAGCGCGGCCAGCTGCTGCGCCATCTCGTCGTGGAGCTCGCGCGAGACACGGGTGCGCTCCTGCTCCAGCGCCCGCGCGTTGTGATTGCTCAGCAGGCGCATCTGGCTGCGCGATTGCTCCAGCTCGGACGTGCGCTGCCGCACCTCGCGCTCCAGCGACGCCTCGCGCCTGGCCGCGAGCCTGACCCGCCACAGATGCAGGCGCCAAGCCAGCGACAGGGCCGCGAGGATGCCGGCGACGCGGACCTCCGTGCGTTCGTACCAGCGAGGCTCCACGCGGAACGCGATGACCCTCGCGTCCGACCATTCGCCGGCGGGCCTGGCGACTCGCAGAGCCAGCCTGTAGTGTCCCGGCGGCAACTTCGTGTAGCTGGCTGTTCGATTGCGCGACGACGTCTCGTTCCAATCGGTGTCGAATCCCTCGAGCCGGTAGGCATACCGCAGGAGGTCCTGCTCCGCGTACGCCAGCGATGCGAATTCCACCTGCAGTCGCGGGGCGGAGGCGGGGACGCTCGCTTCCCGGGCAGCCGACAGCTGCGCCCCCGTCACGGCCTGGCCGCCGAGGGTGGCATCCGTCACGACGGGCGCCGGGAGGCGGCCCGCCGCGCGTGGCAGCTGATCGGGATCGACCAGCAGCACGCCCCCTTCGCCACCGAACAGCAACTTGCCGTCCGGAGTCGCCGCGGCGGCCCCCGTCCAGAAGGTGCTGATTCCCGCGCCCTGCGCCCCGTGCAGGGACTCGATCGACAACGTGGCGGGATCGATGCGCGCCAGGCCGTCATCCGTGCTCGCCCAGACTTGGCCGGTCGCGTCGGCCACGAGCGCATCCACGCCGTTGTTCGGCAGCCCATCCGACATCGTCAGTCGCCGGAATGCGGGCTGCCCGTCCACGGACTGCCCGACCTGCACCTGGATCCCGTGTCCCAGCGTGGCCACCCAAAGCCGGCCCGCCTTGTCGACCAGGAGTCCGCTGACGAGGCCACCGGGGAGGGCCCGGCCGTCCGCAGGATCGACGGCCAGCTCCCGCAGCTGCGCGCGCGCCGGGTCGAAGCGGAAGACCTGGCCGTTGGTGCCGATCCAGAGCTCGCCATGCGGGCCGAGCGCGAGCGCCCTGACCTGTGTGTTGTGCAACTCCGCGGCGAGATGGCGCAACGTCCGCACGTGCGCCGGATCGGCGGCGTCCAGCGCCCAGAGCCCGTCGGAGCCGCCGATCCAGAGCGTCGTCCCGTCGACCGCGATCGCCCAGACGTCGGCGGAGGCGCTGCGCCCGGGTACGTCGATTCGCCGGACATGGCCTCCTTGCGCCGAAATCAGGTAGAGGCCGCCCTGGGTGCCGGCCCATGCCCCCGCGGCCGGCGCGGGCGCCAGCGCGATGACCCGGGCTCGCGGCAGCGACGCCTTCGGTTGCGCCGGGTCGGGGACCAGGAACGTCGGCGCAGCGCCCGCGGGAGGCAGGATCTCGAGCCCTTGCGAGCCGGTGGCCAGGAAGGCGGCTCCGTTGGCCGTGGCCATGACGGCCGGGACGTTCACGTCGCGAATGGCCCGCCCGGGCCCGCCCTCCAGCGCCGCGATGCCGTCCAGGCGCGTGTCGTAGGTCGACAGACCGTACGCCGTGGCGACCCAGACGATGCCGTCGCGCCCATGCATCAAGGCACCCACGTCGTCGTCGAGCAGGCTCGTCGACCGCGCCGGATCGTGGCGTTCCCGATGCCGGGCGCCGCTCGAGAGGTTGACCCGCACGACGCCGTCGCCATAGGTTCCGATCCAGACTTCTCCGTTGCCGGCATCTGCCAGCCCGTAGACGGTGTCGCTGGCCAGGTCGGCATCGCTGCCGGGCAAGCGCACCGCGGTTCCTGCACCCGGCGCGACGATGAAGACGCCCTGCAGCCGAGTGCCGACCCAGAGGCGGCCTGTCCCATCTTCGAGCAATCGCAGGACGCCGACGGCGCCGGTGCCGGCCGGGAGATCGATCGGGATCGGCGCGAACTCAGCGCCGCCGGCAGGCCGCGACCAGAGGCCGCGATCGCTGCCGATCCAGAGCGATCCGTCGCGCGCGACCGCCAGGCACTGGATGGCGCCCATCGTCGCGGGCAGGTGCTCGGGGGTGATCCTGCCACTGGCCGGATCCAGCCAGGCGAGCCCGCGGTTCGAAGCGATCCAGATCCCCGATGGTTGGCGCTGCGCCAGTGCGGCGACGTCCTTTCCGACGAGAGCGTCCGGGTCGTGC
>DASQCX010000922.1:0-3892 GCA_035634455.1 Burkholderiaceae bacterium | reverse complement strand
GTTCGAGAGCGTGAAGCCGCTGAGCGTGATCATGGGGCGATCCTGACGGGGTGGTGTGGAGGGCAGGCGTGACGGTGCCTGGTGGCGGCTCAAGTGTAGGAGCGGCGCCTGCGCGCTCGTGGCGCGTCGGAGACAGCGCGGCTCAGCGCCGCCAGTTGTCGGCCACGCGCACCGCGGCCCACGCCAGCACGCCCGCGGCGATCCCGCACGCGTGGGCGACGGGCGCCACGGCGATGCCCAGCGCCTCGCTGGGCTGCGGCGTCAGGTGCCACGGCGACTCGAGCGCCACCTTCGCGACGGTGCCCGCGACGATCGCGACGCCGATCCAGCGGGCGCGCAGCGAATCGCCGCCCGCGTCGGCCCCGGCCGGCGACTCCAGCGTCGAAGCGGCGGGCAGGCTGTTGACCGCCCCCATCTCCGTCATCGCCCACGGCCCCTCGGTGATGCGCGAGGGCTCGATGGCCGACGCGTGCGTGCTGGCAAAGCCGGTGTCGGCGAGCCTGGACGCGGCGGGCGGGCGGCCCCGCGTGCGCGCCCGCGCGGGCTCGGGCGGCCACGCGAGCGTCAGGCCCAGCACGATGGCGCCGGCGTGCAGCACGCCGGACAGCCCGCCGTAATGCGGCATCAGCGTCGCGAGGCGGTCGGCGCCGACGGCGGCCATGAAGGCGTGCGTCAGCGGCCAGGCGATGAACCACGCCAGCGCGGCGGACGCCGGCGTGCGCGCGCGCCAGCCGACGAAGGCGAGCACGGCGGCGCCGGCGGTGTTGACCAGCAGGTGCGCGATGCTCCAGTGCACCCAGGCGCCGGTCCACAAGCGCCAGGTCTCCTGCAGCCCCAGCGCCGGCTGCCAGTCGAGCGCCAGCGCGAACGGCGATTCGAGGGGGGCGACGCCGCCGTCGCGCGACAGCAGCGTGACGACGACGGCCCCGCCGCACAGCAGCGCCGCCAGCACGACCCAGGCCGCACCGTCGATGCGCGACGCCTTCACGCGCCCGGACCGAACACGGCGCGCCACAGCGCGCGCCCGGCGGCGCGCTCGGGCGCCAGCGTCTCTTCGGGGAACAGCGTGGGCTGCTCGTCCAGGCGCGCGCGGTGCTGCGCGCGGCGCAGCTCGCGGTAGGCGTCGGCGGCGGCCGCGCCGATGCCGACATCCAGCAGCTTCGCCTCCTCGGCGCGTTTGAGCAGCGCGATGTTGCCGAGGTTGTCCTGCAGCCCCGGGTGTTCGCGGCCGTGGGCGAGCACCAGGTACTGCACGGCGAACTCGATGTCCATCAGGCCGCCCTCGCAATGCTTGGGGTCGATGCGACCGTCGCGCTGCGGATGCGCGTCGCGCACCTTCTGGCGCATCGCGGCGATCTCCTGGCGCAGCGCCTCGGCGTCGCGCGGGGCCTCGATCACGGCGCGGCGCGTGGCCTCGAAGCGCTCGCCCAGCGCGGGGTCGCCGGCGCAGAAGCGGGCGCGCGTGATGGCCTGGTGCTCCCACGTCCAGGCGGTGTTGCTGCCGCGGCCGCGCTGGTACTGCTCGAACGAATCGATCGAGGTGACCAGCAGGCCGGAGTTGCCGTTGGGGCGCAGCGCGGTGTCGATGTCGAACAGCTCGCCGGCCGCGGTGCGCAGCGTCAGCCAGGTGATCAGCTTGCGCACGAAGGCGGCGTAGACCTCCTGCGCCAGGTACGGGTCGGCCTCGCCGGCGTCGTCGTAGAGGAAGACGACGTCGAGGTCGCTGCCGTAGCCCAGCTCCTTGCCGCCCAGCTTGCCGTAGGCGATCACGGCCAGGCGCGGCGCGTCGCGATGGCGCTTCTTCAGGTGGCTCCAGGCCCATTGCAGGCTGCGCTCGACGATGGTGTCGGCCAGCGCGGACAGCTCGTCGGCGACGGCCTCGACGGTGATGCGGCCCTCGACGTCGCGCACCAGCGTGCGGAAGACCTCGGCGTGGTGCGCGCGCCGCAGCGTGTCGAGCAGCGCGCCCTCGTCGGCCTCACCCGAGCGCTTCCAGGCCTCGTGCCGGCTCTCCAGCTCCGCGGTGAGCGCGACCGGGTCGAAGCGCTCGATCATCGTGCGCTCGTCGGCCAGCTCGTCGATCACGCCGGGGTGCAGCATCAGATAGCGCACCGGCCAGCGCGCGAGTCCGAGCAGGCGCAAGAGCCGGCGCTGCACGCTCGGGCGCTCGACCAGCAGCGCCAGGTAGCTCTCGCGCCGCAGCAGCGGCTCGATCCAGTCGACGAAGCGCGTCGCCGCGACGACGGTGCAGTTGCCCGAGCGGATCTCGTCGACCGCGCGCTGCACCAGCTTGGCGATGCGCAGCCGGCTTTCCTCGCGCAGGTTCTGCACGCGCGGGTTGTCGGCGAACTGGCGCACGCGCTCGCCGAGCTCGGGCGGCAGGCGGTCGAGCCAGCTGTCGCTGTCCAGCTGCGCCTGCGGCGCGCCGCAGTTGCCGCTGCGGCAGCCGCCGTTGCGCGGCGGCGGCGCGCGCCCGTCGTGCAGCAGCGTGTCGAACTCGGTGGAGACGAATTCGCGCGTCTCGCCCAGGCGGTCGAGCAGCTCGCAGGCGTTCTTGCCGCAGGACAGCTCGAGGCTGGCGGCGATCCAGCGCAGGTCGTCGTCGTTGGCGGGCAGCAGGTGCGTCTGCTGGTCGTCGAGGAACTGGATGCGGTGCTCGATGCGGCGCAGGAAGACGTAGGCGTCGTGCAGCCGCGTCGCCGTCTCCGGCTTCATCAGCCCGGCGGCGCGCAGCTTGGCCAGCGCCTTGAGCGTGGAGCGCGTGCGGATCTCGGGGAACTGGCCGCCGCGCACCACCAGCAGCAGTTGCACGATGAACTCGATCTCGCGGATGCCGCCGCGCGACAGCTTGACGTCGTTGGCGCGCTCCGGCCGTCCCGCGGCGCGGCGCTGCGCCTCCTCGCGGATCTTGTGGTGCAGCTGGCGCAGACCCTCGAACACGCCGTAGTCGAGATAGCGGCGGTAGACGAAGGGCGTGACCAGCGAGCGCAGCGCCAGCGCGCGGCCGCTCGTGACGGCGCTGCGCGGCGCGACGACGCGGCTCTTGAGCCACGCGAAGCGCTCCCACTCGCGGCCCTGCACGAGGAAATACTCCTCCAGCATCGCCAGGCTCACCACCGGCGGACCGGAATTGCCGTTGGGCCGCAGCGCGAGGTCGACGCGGAACACGAAGCCCTCGTCGGTGACGTCGCCGATCAGCGCGTACATGCGGCGCGCGACCTGCCCGAAGTATTCCTGCGCGCTCACCGGCCTGGCGCCGTCGGTGGTCACTTCCTCTTCGTAGACGTAGATCAGGTCGATGTCGGACGACACGTTGAGCTCGCGCGCGCCGAGCTTGCCCATGCCGATGATCCAGAACTCGACCTTCTCGCCGGCCGCGTTGCGCGGCACGCCCCAGCGCGGGTCGATGTCGGCCAGCGCCTGCGCGTGCGCGCGCTCGAGCGTGGCCTCGGCCAGGTGCGTCATGGCCGCGGTGACCTCGGCCTGGTCGGCATGCTGTTCGACGTCGAGCACTGCCAGGCGCTCGAGCACCAGCTGGCGCGCGATGCGCAGCGCGCTCATCACGGCAATGCCGTCGGCCTCGAGCGCGGCGATCAGCGCCGAGATCGTGGCGAAGTCGGGCAGGCCGGGCGGCAGGCGCCCCAGCATGTCGCCATGGCGGCGGCGCACGCGCTGGACGAAGCGGCTGTGCGCGGCCAGGGCCTTGCCGCGTGATAGCGGTAGCGGCGTCTCGGGTGCGTTCACGGGCGAACCGGCGCCGGTCGGGCGCGTGTTACCAGAAGTTCCGGGCAGGCAAAGGGGACAAAGACTCCCTGTGGCGCGCTTTGGCGCTCATCTTGCCCACCTACACTGTGGTCTGGGGCGCTGCCACCCCGTGCCGAACTTTTCATGA
>DASQCX010000921.1:0-4685 GCA_035634455.1 Burkholderiaceae bacterium | reverse complement strand
AAGGGCAACAACGAGCTGCTGCTGTTCACGCGGCCCGACGTCATCCGCGAGATCCACGAGCAATACCTCGCCGCCGGCGCCGACCTCATCGAGACCAACACCTTCGGCGCCACCTCGGTCGCGCAGGAAGACTACGACCTGCCCGAGCTCCTGAAGCAGCGCATCGTCATCATCGACGGCGCGATGGGCACGATGATCCAGCGCTACAAGCTGCAGGAGGCCGACTACCGCGGCGAGCGCTTCAAGGACCATCCCAGGGACATCAAGGGCAACAACGAGATGCTGCAGCTCGTCAAGCCCGAGGTGCTGCGCGAGATCCACGCGCAGTACTTGGCCGCCGGCGCCGACATCATCGAGACCAACACCTTCGGCGCCACCTCGGTCGCGCAGGAGGACTACGGCCTGGCCCACCTGGCGCGCGAGATGAACGTCGCGGCCGCCCGCCTCGCCCGCGAGGTGGCCGACCAGTACCAGACCGCCGACAAGCCGCGCTTCGTCGCCGGCGCCCTCGGCCCGACGCCGCGCACCGCCAGCATCAGCCCCGACGTCAACGACCCGGGCGCGCGCAACACCAGCTTCGACGAGCTCAAGGCCGCCTACAGGGAGCAGGCCGAAGGGCTGGTCGAGGGCGGCGCCGACCTGTTCCTGGTCGAGACGATCTTCGACACGCTCAACGCCAAGGCCGCCATCTTCGCCCTCGACGAGCTGATGGACGAGACCGGCGTGCGCCTGCCCGCCATCATCTCGGGCACCGTCACGGACGCATCGGGCCGCATCCTCTCGGGCCAGACCGTCACCGCGTTCTGGCACTCGGTGCGCCACGCGCGCCCGCTCGCCGTCGGCCTGAACTGCGCGCTCGGCGCGGCGCTGATGCGGCCGTACATCGAGGAGTTGTCCAAGGTCGCGGCCGACACCGCGGTGAGCTGCTATCCGAACGCCGGCCTGCCCAACCCGATGAGCGACACCGGTTTCGACGAGACGCCCGAGGTCACCGGCGCGCTGATCGAGGAGTTCGCCAGGTCCGGCTTCCTCAACATCGCCGGCGGCTGCTGCGGCACGACGCCCGAGCACATCGCCGCGATCGCGCGCCGCGTGGGCGCGTACCGGCCGCGCGGCGTGCACGACGCGCTGTTCTCGCCGCTGCTCGCGGCGGCCTGAGCGGCGTCTTCCCGGCCGGCCTTCAGGCGAGCTTCTCGAGCGCGTCGAGGTTGGGCCGCAGCTTGACCTGCCCAGGCGGCAGCGCGCCGGTGACGGCGTATTCGGGCAGCTTCGTGTTGCGCAACGCGGGCACCGCCATCGGCATCCCGCTGCGGCCGACGAGGCTCGCGACGACCGGCGCCTTGGCGATCGGGGTGCGGCGCAGCACCATCGCGATCTCGCCGCACTGCAGCTTCACCCACACGCCCGGCGGGTACAGGCCCAGCGTGCGGATCAGCGCCTGGCCGGCCTCGTCGGTGTGGCCGCCCTCGTCCAGCAGCGCGACCTGGGCCGCGGCGGTTGCCGACGACGCCGGGCGGCTCTTGCGCGGCGACAGGCGCGCCGCGTAGCGGTCGGCGCGGCGGATCAGCCGAGCGACCGTCTCCGCCGGCGAGCGCCCCGCCAGCGGGCCGGCCGGCGCGCTGTGATGGTGGCACACGGCGTGCAGCCACATCGGGTCGGCGACGCCGATCGCGGCCAGCAGTTCGGCGGCGCGCTCGGCATGGTCGCGCATCGCGGCGCGCTGCGCGTCGCTCATCGGGCCGGGTTGGCGCGCCAGCTCGTCCTGCATCTGCGTGAACGTCACGTTCATCGACAGCGCCGCCAGCGTCAGCGCGTCGGCCCACTCGGGCTGCCAGCCGGTCAGCTGCGCGCTGGCCAGCGCGACGAGCACGCACACGAACAGGCTGTGGCTGGCGCTGTAGTCCTGGAATTCGGAGCCGGCGTCGTGCATCAGGCGCATCAGCGCGCGGTCGGGGCCGCGTTCGACCAGCGCGAGGACGTCGTCGCGCAGCGCCCGCAGGCGCGCTATCCAGTCGGCGCCGTGCGGATCCACCAGCAGCAGGCGCAGGCGCATCTGCAGGTTGGGCCAGTCCAGCGGACGCTCGGCCGGGCGGCTCGCGGCGGCGGGCACGGCCAGCGACTCGAAGTCCGGGCGCGCCGCGGCGATGCGGCCCAGCGCCATGTCCTGGCGGAACATCTGGTCGAGCTGGCCGTTGATGAGGCGCTGCACCGACTCCATCTCGGCCATGTCGATGAAGATCGCGCGGGACCGCAGCAACTGCAGCTGCTTGTCGTCCTGGATCGTCGACCCGCGCGCCAGCAGCACGGCACCGGAGCCGTCGCGCACCGCGAACGGGAGCGGACGGCCGATGCGCAAACCTTCGGACGGCAGGGGGATGACCTTCATGGGCGACGGGGACTGGCCAAAAGAGGACTGTCAGAACCGCCATATCGGCCTTGCGAAGGCTGCGCTTGAGCCCGCGCACCTACAATTTGACGCATGTCCCCCGCAGAAAACGCCGCCGCCGGCGCGCAAATCCGCACGGCGCCCCCGATGAAGCTGTCCGGGCTGGAGCCCGTGACGCTGGACGCCGGCCACCTGTTCGTCAACATCGGCGAGCGCACCAACGTCACCGGTTCCAAGGCCTTCGCCCGCATGATCCTGGCCGGCGAGTTCGAGCAGGCGCTGGCCGTCGCGCGCCAGCAGGTCGAGAACGGCGCCCAGGTCATCGACGTCAACATGGACGAGGCGATGCTGGACAGCCAGGCCGCCATGGTGCGCTTCCTGAACCTCGTCGCCAGCGAGCCCGAGATCGCGCGCGTGCCGGTGATGGTGGACTCGTCGAAGTGGAGCGTGATCGAGGCCGGCCTGAAATGCCTGCAGGGCAAGGGCATCGTCAACTCGATCTCGATGAAGGAAGGCGTGGACGAGTTCAAGCGCCAGGCGCGCCTGATCCGCCGCTACGGCGCGGCCACGGTCGTCATGGCCTTCGACGAGCAGGGCCAGGCCGACACCTACCAGCGCAAGATCGAGATCTGCGAGCGCGCCTACCGCGTGCTGGTCGACGAGGTGGGCTTCCCGCCCGAGGACATCATCTTCGACCCGAACATCTTCGCGATCGCCACCGGCATCGAGGAGCACGACAACTACGCCGTCGACTTCATCGAGGCCACGCGCTGGATCAAGCGCAACCTGCCGGGCGCCAAGGTGTCGGGCGGCGTGTCGAACGTGAGCTTCTCGTTCCGCGGCAACGAGCCGGTGCGCGAGGCGATCCACACCGTGTTCCTGTACCACGCCATCCAGGCGGGCATGGACATGGGCATCGTCAACGCCGGCATGATCGGCGTCTACGACAACCTCGACCCCAAGCTGCGCACGCTGGTGGAGGACGTCGTCCTCAACCGCCAGCCGACGCTGGATGGCTCGGAGAGCGCCGCGGACGCCGCGAAGACGCCGACCGAACGCCTGCTGGATGCCGCCGAGGCCGTCAAGGGCGCGGTGCGCGACGACTCGGCGCGCCTGGCCTGGCGCGCCGGCACGGTCGACGAGCGCCTGTCGCACGCGCTGGTGCAGGGCATCACCGACTTCATCGTGCAGGACACCGAGGAGGCCTGGCAGGCCATCGCCGCCAGGGGCGGCCGCCCGCTGCACGTGATCGAGGGCCCGCTGATGGCCGGCATGAACGTCGTCGGCGACCTGTTCGGCGCGGGCAAGATGTTCCTGCCGCAGGTGGTGAAGTCGGCGCGCGTGATGAAGTCGGCCGTCGCCCACCTGGTGCCCTACATCGAGGAGGAGAAGGCGCGCATGGAGGCCGCCGGCGCCGACGTGCGCTCCAAAGGCAAGATCGTCATCGCCACCGTCAAGGGCGACGTGCACGACATCGGCAAGAACATCGTCACCGTCGTCCTCCAGTGCAACAACTTCGAGGTCGTGAACATGGGCGTGATGGTGTCCTGCAAGGACATCCTCGACCGCGCCAAGGTCGAGGGCGCCGACATCATCGGCCTGTCCGGCCTGATCACGCCCAGCCTCGAGGAGATGCAGTACGTCGCCTCCGAGCTGCAGCGCGACCCCGACTTCCGCGCGCTCAAGATCCCGCTGCTGATCGGCGGCGCCACCACCAGCCGCGTGCACACGGCGGTCAAGATCGCGCCGCACTACGAGGGCCCGGTGGTCTACGTGCCGGACGCCTCGCGCGCCGTGGGCGTGTGCTCCGACCTGCTGTCCGACGAGAAGGGCAGCGTGTTCCGCGAGGAGCTCGAGGCCGACTACGCCCGCGTCCGCGAGCTGCACGCCAACCGCAGGCAGGTGCCGCTGGTGACGCTGGCGGCCGCGCGCGCCAACAGGACGCCGCTGGACTGGGCCGCCTACACGCCGCCGGCGCCCAGGTTCATCGGCCGCCGCCTGTTCAGGCAGTACGACCTGGCCGAGATCGCCGCCTGCATCGACTGGGGCCCGTTCTTCCAGACCTGGGATCTGGCCGGCCCGTACCCGAAGATCCTGAGCGACGAGGTGGTCGGCGAAGCCGCCACCAAGGTGTTCGCCGACGGCCAGGCGATGCTCAGGCGCATCATCGAGGGCCGCTGGCTGACCGCGAGCGGCGCGATGGGCTTCTGGCCCGCCAACACCGTCGACGACGACACCATCGAGATCTACACCGACGAGTCGCGCAGCCAGGTGCTGCTGAAGTGGGCGCCGCTGCGCA
>DASQCX010000920.1:0-1901 GCA_035634455.1 Burkholderiaceae bacterium | reverse complement strand
GATCGCGCTGGCCAGCTACGGCCACTCCAGCAGGACCTGGGATCTGTACAAATGGTCGTTCCCGGTGTTCCTGCTCTACCTGCAGGACTTCGTGCCGGTCTTCCTGGGCGTGCTGTACCACACGTGGTCGCTCGCGATGGAGGAGCAGTTCTACCTCGCGTGGCCCAGCGTCGAGAAGTTCCTGCGCCGCGCCTGGATCGTGCCGCTGCTGCTGGGCCTGCTGGCGCTCAACGAGGCGTGCAACCTCGACGTGTTCCACGACGCGATCGCCGCGCTGTACGGCCCCGAAGGACCGCGCCGCCCGATCTTCCTGATCACCTTCGCGCCCATCCTGCTGGGCGTGCTGGCCGCGCACGCGATGCACCACCCGCGCTCCGGGCGCGTGCTGGCGACGCTGCTGGGCAATCGCTGGATGCCGCCGCTGTTCCTGGCGCTCGCGATGCTGGTGTGCGAATCCACCGCCACGCTGCGCGGCCTGCCCTACGCCTGCGTGCACCTGTTGTTCTGCCTGGCGCTGCTGGCGATGGTGATCAACCCGCGCGGGGTCTTCGCGCGGACGCTGCAATCTCGCCCGCTGTTCTATCTCGGCTCGATCAGCTACGGCATCTACCTGTACCACACGATGATCATCTGGCTGTTCGACCGCGTCTGCGAAGCACGCCACGTGCATCCGGCGGCGTGGCTGCAGTTCGTGGTCGTCGCGACGCTGGCCATCGCCGTGGCCGGCGTCAGCTTCCGGTATTTCGAGACGCCCGTCATGCGCCGCCGCCATCGCCCGCCGGTCGTCGCCGCGACGGCGGCGCCGCAGCGCGCGTGACGGCCACGCCCCGCGACAGCGCCGCGGGCCGGCCGTTCACTCGACGATGCCGAGCGACTTCAGCTTCGCGATGATCTTGTCGGCGGCCTCCTCGGCCGTCTGCGTTTGCGTGTCGACGACGAGCTCGGGCGACTCCGGCGCCTCGTAGGGCGAGCTGATGCCGGTGAAGTTGGCGATCTCGCCGCGGCGCGCCTTCTTGTACAGGCCCTTGACGTCGCGCTCCTCGGCCACCGCCAGCGGCGTGTTGACATGGATCTCGATGAACTCGCCGTCGGCCATCTGGCCGCGCGCCATCGCGCGTTCCGAGCGGAACGGCGAGATGAAGGCCGTCATCACGATCAGGCCGGCGTCCACCATCAGGCGCGCCACCTCGGCCACGCGGCGGATGTTCTCCACGCGGTCGGCCTCGGTGAAGCCCAGGTCCTTGTTGAGCCCGTGGCGCACGTTGTCGCCGTCGAGCAGGTAGGTGTGGCGGCCCGTCGCGGCCAGCTTCTTCTCGACCAGGTTGGCGATGGTGGACTTGCCCGCGCCCGACAGGCCCGTGAACCACAGCACCGCCGGACGCTGGTTCTTCAGCTGCGAGCGCAAGGCCTTGTCGACGTCCACGTGCTGCGGGCGCAGGTTGTGCGAGCGGCGCAGCGCGAAGTTGATCATGCCGGCGCCGACCGTGTTGTTGGTCATGCGGTTGATCAGGATGAAGCCGCCGGTGTCGCGGTTGTTCCTGTACGCGTCGAACGCGATCTGGCGATCGAGCGCGAGGTTGACCACGCCGATCTCGTTGACGCCCAGCTGCTTGGCCGCCAGGTGCTCCATCGTGTTGACGTTGACCTTGTACTTCGGCTCGGTGATGGAGGCCGTCACCGTCTGCGTGCCGATCTTCATCAGGTAGGGCCGGCCCGGCAGCATGGGCTCGTCGGTCATCCACACGAGCGAGGCCTCGAACTGGTCGGCGACCTCGGCGGGCGCCTCGGCCAGCGACAGCACGTCGCCGCGCGAGACGTCGATCTCGCGATCGAGCATCAGTGTCACCGCATCGCCAGGTACCGCCTCGGCCAGGTCGCCGTCCATCGTGACGATGCGCCGG
>DASQCX010000919.1:0-2254 GCA_035634455.1 Burkholderiaceae bacterium | reverse complement strand
CATTCCCAGCGCATGGAGCTCCGCCCGCGCATGATCGATCCGGACGACGGCTTGCGATGTGGTCATGATGTGCCTGTTCCTCAGCTGAAGATGCGCACATCGTCGATGCGTCACGCCCGATCGGTCTTGCGTCGCGTCAAGCGCATCGCTCATGCCGGCAGGCGCGCGCGCTCCGGACGGGCGCCGCGCCCCTTCCTGCGGCCCGCCAGGTTGGCCCTGAACGCCCGCTTGGCGAGCTCGGCGCAGACGAGGTAGGCGCACGCGAGGCCGGCGATCGCACCGAGCAGCGACGCCGGCAGCGCGACGAAACCCAGGAGCGCCCCGGCGGGAGTGAAGGGCAAGGCCACGGCCAGCGCGAGCACGCCGACCGCCCCGGCCGTCAGCAGCGGGTGCGGCCGGCTGGCCCAGGGCAGCCCGCGCGTGCGCAGGATGAAGATCACGAGCACCTGTGTCGCCAGGGATTCGACGAACCAGCCTGTACGGAACAGCGCCTCGCTGCCACCGAAGCCCACGCGCAGCAGCCAGAAGGTGGCGAGGTCGAAGACCGAGCTGAGCGCGCCGAACACCACGGTGAAGCGGCGGATGAAGCCCGGATCCCAGTCGTGCGGGCGCGCCAGTTCGGACGCATCCACCTCGTCGAACGGGATGGCGATCTCGGAGACGTCGTACAGCAGGTTGTTGAGCAGGATCTGCACCGGCAGCATCGGCAGGAACGGCAGTACGAGCGATGCGGCCGCCATGCTCAACATGTTGCCGAAGTTCGAGCTCGTGGCCATCATGATGTACTTCATCACGTTGGCGAACGTGCGGCGCCCCTCCACCACCGCATCGCCCAGCACGGACAGGTCGCGCCGCAGCAGGATCATGTCGGCCGCTTCCTTGGCGACGTCGACCGCGCCGTCCACCGAGATGCCGATGTCGGCCTCGTGCAGCGACGGCGCGTCGTTCACGCCGTCGCCCAGGAAGCCCACCACGCGTCCGCGGCTGCGCAGCGCGCGCAGGATGCGGCACTTCTGCGCAGGCGATACCCGGCAGAAGACGTCGGTACGCAGGGCCTGCACGGCCAGCGCCGGGTCGTCGAGCGATTCCACTTGCGCTCCGGTGAGCAGGCGCCGCACCGGCAGGCCGACCTGGCCGCAGACGTGGCGCGCCACGCCCTCGTTGTCGCCGGTCACGACCTTGACCTGCACGTGCAGCGCATGCAGGCGCGCCAGCGCCTCGCGCACGCCGGGCTTGGGCGGATCGAGGAAGACGACGAATCCGCAGAAGACGAGCTCTCCCTCGTCGGCCGCGCAGGCCTGCAGGCGATCGGCCGCGAGTTCGCGCCATGCCACCGCCAGCACCCGCATGCCGGCGCGACCGAGCGCCTCGAAGCGCTCGCGCGCCGCGGCGCGGGTTGCGTCGTCGAGCGGCGCTGTCCCGCTGGCGCGTTCGATCGAGGTGCACGCGGCGAGCACGTCCTCCGGCGCCCCCTTGATGACCAGAAGATGCCGGCCCGCGTGCTCCGCCAGCACGGAAACCCGGCGGCGCTCGAACCCGAACGGCAGCTCGTCGAGCTTGCGCCAGCCGTCGGCGCTCTGGCCCGGCGCCGCGAGGATCGCCTCGTCGAGCGGGCTGCGCAGGCCCGACTCGAACCGGCTGTTGATCCACGCCAGCTCCAGCACGCGCGCGCACTCCAGGCCATCGACGTCGACGTGCCGCTCCAGGCGGACGCGGGCCTGCGTCAGCGTCCCCGTCTTGTCCGTGCAGAGCACGTCCATGCCGCCCAGGTCCTGGATCGCGGCGAGCCGCTTGACGACGACATCGCGCGCGGCCATGCGCATCGCGCCGCGGGACAGCGTCACCGAGACAATCATCGGCAACAGCTCCGGCGTGAGCCCGACCGCGAGCGCGATCGCGAAGAGGAAGGTCCCGGCGACCGGCCGGTGCGCCAGCAGGTTCACGAACACGACGAACAGCACGAGCACGGTGGTCAGCCTGACCACCATCTCGCCGAAGCCGCGCGTGCCGCGCTCGAAGGCGGTGGGCGGCGGCGCGTGCCGCAGCGTGGCCGCTACGTCGCCCAGGAACGAGCGGGCGCCGGTGCGGCACACCAGCACGCGTGCGCTGCCGCTGAGCACCGAAGATCCCATGAACGCCGCATTCGTCGCCGAGGCCAGTTCGCCGTCCCGGCTCGTGGTGTCGCCGGCACGCTTCTCGACCGGCCAGGATTCCCCGGTCAGGACGGACTGGCGCACGAAGAAATCGCGTGCCT
>DASQCX010000918.1:0-3603 GCA_035634455.1 Burkholderiaceae bacterium | reverse complement strand
CGGGCTGTGGCAGAGTGCAGCCCGGAGCCTGAACCCCCTCATGCGAGCCGGCGCCGCCGCCGGCCCAAGAATTCTCAAAACTGGAGCAAGACCATGAGTGCCATCGTTGACATCGTCGGCCGCGAGATCCTCGACAGCCGCGGCAACCCCACCGTCGAATGCGACGTGCTGCTGGAAAGCGGCGTGATGGGCCGCGCGGCCGTGCCGTCGGGCGCGTCCACCGGCTCGCGCGAAGCCATCGAGCTGCGCGACGGCGACAAGAGCCGCTACCTCGGCAAGGGCGTGCTCAAGGCCGTCGAGCACATCAACACCGAGATCTCGGAAGCCGTGCTGGGCCTGGACGCCTCCGAGCAGGCGTTCCTGGACAAGACGCTGATCGACCTCGACGGCACCGACAACAAGGGCCGCCTGGGCGCCAACGCGATGCTGGCCGTCTCGATGGCTGTGGCGCGCGCCGCCGCGGAGGAAAGCGGCCTGCCGCTGTACCGCTACTTCGGCGGCATGGGCAAGATGCAGATGCCCGTCCCGATGATCAACGTGATCAACGGCGGCGAGCACGCCAACAACAACCTCGACATCCAGGAATTCATGATCCTGCCGGTGGGCGCGCCCTCGTTCCGCGAGGCGGTGCGCTACGGCGCCGAGGTGTTCCACGCGCTCAAGAAGATCCTGGGCGAACGCGGCATCTCGACGGCCGTCGGCGACGAAGGCGGCTTCGCCCCCAGCGTGGCCAGCCACGAGGAAGCGATCCAGCTGCTGCTGCAGGCCATCGAGAAGGCCGGCTACACCGCCGGCGAGCAGGTCGCCATCGGCCTGGACTGCGCCGCCAGCGAGTTCTACAAGGACGGCAAGTACCACCTCGACTGCGAAGGCCTGAAGCTGTCGGCCGAGGAATGGACCTCGATGCTGGCCACCTGGGTCGACAAGTACCCGATCATCTCGATCGAGGACGCGATGCACGAGGGCGACTGGGCCGGCTGGAAGCACCTGACCGACGTGCTGGGCAAGAAGGTGCAGCTGGTGGGCGACGACCTGTACGTCACCAACCCGAAGATCCTCAAGGAAGGCATCGACAAGGGCATCGCCAACTCGATCCTGATCAAGGTCAACCAGATCGGCACGCTGACCGAGACCTTCGAGGCCATCGAGATGGCCAAGCGCGCCGGCTACACGGCCGTCATCAGCCACCGCTCGGGCGAGACGGAAGACTCGACGATCGCGGACATCGCCGTCGGCTCCAACGCCGGCCAGATCAAGACCGGCTCGATGAGCCGCTCGGACCGCATCGCCAAGTACAACCAACTGCTGCGCATCGAGGAAGACCTGGGCGACATCGCCACCTACCCGGGCCGCGCGGCGTTCTACAACCTGCGTTGAGCCCAGGGGCGGTAGACTCCGCCCCATGCGCCCGCCCTGCCCCGAACCCTGCCCATGCGACTGGTCACGATCGCGCTGATGGTGCTCATCGCCTGGGTGCAGGCGGAGCTGTGGTTCGGCAAGGCCGGCGTCGCGCACGTGCACGAGATGAGCCAGGAACTGGCGCAGCTCAAGTCCGCCAACGACGCCGCCAAGCAGCGCAACGACCAGCTGCAGGCCGAGGTCTCCGACCTGAAGGAAGGCCTGGAGATGGTCGAGGAGAAGGCGCGCTCCGAACTGGGCATGACCAAGCCCGACGAACTGCTGGTCGTGCTCACGCCCGGCAAGTGACGCCGCCCCGGCGCCCGTCCCCGCGCGCGGACGCCGGCGCGCCCGCGTGACCCCGACCGATGCTGCAGTCGCTCCTCGCCCCCCTTCTCGCCATCGCGCATCCCCTGCTCGTCCCGGCCTTCGCGGCCTGGGGCGTGCCCGTCACCTGGATCGAGGTCGCCGCCTTCGCCGTCTCGCTGTGGATGGTGGTCTGCGAGATGCGCGTGCATCCGCTGGCCTGGCCGCTGGCGATGCTGTCCTCGCTGGCGTACGCATTGCTGTTCGCCGACAGCAAGCTCTACGGCGAGGCGTCGCTGCAGCTGTTCTTCGTGGCGATGTCGCTGTGGGGCTGGTGGCAGTGGCTGCGCGGGCGGGGCGACGACGGCGCCGTGCTCGTCGTGCACGCCCTGACGACCAGGAAGGCCGCGGCCGCGTCCGCCGCCACCCTGCTCGCCTGGCCGCTGGTGGCCTGGCTGCTGATGCGCTTCACCGATTCCACCGTGCCCTGGCTCGACGCCCTGCCCACCGTCGGCAGCGTGCTCGGCACCTGGCTGATGGGGCGCAAGTTCATCGAGAGCTGGTGGACGTGGATCGCCGTCAACGCCTTCAGCGTCGCGCTGTTCGGCTACAAGCAGCTGTGGCTCACGGTGATCCTGTACGCGCTGTTCACGGCGCTGTCCTGGGCCGGCCTGCGCTCGTGGCGCGGGCTGCGGGGGCATGTCGATGCGCGAAGCTGAACCGGCCGATGCCGTGACCGCGGCCCTGGCGGCCGACACGGCGACCGCCGCTCCGGCGGGCGCCCCGGGGCCGCTGCGCGTCGCGATCGTCGGCGCCGAGAGCACCGGCAAGAGCGAGCTCGCGCGCGGCCTCGCGGAGGCGCTCGCGCGCGAGTTCGGCCTGCGCGTCCGCGTCGTCGACGAGTGGCTGCGCGACTGGTGCGAGCTCCACGGCCGCACGCCGCGCGCCGACGAGCAGCTGGGCGTCGCGCAGGAACACGCGCGCCGCATCGCCGAAGCCGCGGCGCAGCCCGGCGTCGACGTGCTGCTGTGCGACACCACGCCGCTGATGGTGGCCGTCTACAGCGACCTGCTGTTCGACGACCGCTCGATCGAACCCGTCGCGCGCGAGTGCCAGCGCGCGATGGACGCCACCCTGCTCACCTCGCTGGACCTGCCCTGGGTCGCCGACGGCATCATCCGCGACGGCCCGCACGTGCGCGCGCCCGTGGACGCCCGCGTGCGCGCGCGCCTGGCCGACTGGGGCACGGCGTGGTCGCTGGTCAGCGGATCGGGCCCCGCGCGGGTCGCCTGCGCGCTCGACGCGCTGCGCCCGCTGCTGCGCGATAGTGCGCGGCAGCGGCGCGCGTCAGGGCTGTTCAGCCGGCTCGAAGGCAGCCTCGCGGGGCCGCCGGGGCCGCGCTGGGTGTGCGAGCACTGCGACGATCCCGACTGCGAGCGCAGCGATCACCTGGCGCACGCTCAAGGCGAACGCTGAGCGCCGGCGGCCTTGGCGGCGCTCGCGCCCGGCGCTGGGCGTGGCACCGAGGCCGCTGAAGTCGCCGATGCGGTCGACGCCGCCGCCGACGCGGCCGCGGGGATCCGGATCGGCGCCGATTCGCCGTCGAAGACGACCTCGACCCGAATCCTCGACCTGACCACGTGCCCGTCGACCTGACCGGGCGAGAAGCGCGCGGCCATGAACGCCTCGCGTGCCGCGCGCTCCATCGCCTCCGGGAGGGCCGGCTGCTCGGCCTCGATGCGGCGCACCCGCCCCAGTTCGTCGATGTAGAGCGCGAGCACGCCGACATGCCGCCCGGGGACGGCAGTCTCGGGCGATGTCGGGATGTCGACCGGCGCGAGCGCGTTCGGCGCGATCGACAGGAACGGCCGCGGGATGTAGCCGCCGTCGACCGCATCG
>DASQCX010000917.1:0-3415 GCA_035634455.1 Burkholderiaceae bacterium | reverse complement strand
TCGCCGGCGTCGCAGGCGTAGCGCATGGTCATGAAGCCGCCGTGCGACGAGCCGACCATGAAGACGGCCGACGGATCGCCGTGGTCCTGCGCGACGACGTCGGCGATCACCGACTTCAGGAAGCGCACGTCGTCGACCGTGGACGTCGGGTTGCGCTGGTCGTTCCAGTGGCGGCCGAGGGCCTCGGGCGCGACGACCAGGAAGCCCTCGCGCACGGCGAGCGTGGGCAGGCTGGTCTCGGCCCAGATGTCCGCGGCCGACTGGGTGCCGCCGTGCAGCAGCACGACCACCGGCAGCCGCCCCGCCCCGCGCCCGCCCGGCGGCGCCGGCTGCACGAGGTAGCTGCGCACCAGGCCGCCGACGACCAGGTGGCGGCGCTGCGCCGTGGCCGGATTGCCGCGCTCGGGCGAACCGCTTGCCGACGTGCGCGCCCGCGTCATCGACGAGGCCAGCAGCGCGTCGGACGCCGCGCCGGCGGACGTGGCCACGCGCGCGGACGCCGACACCGCCGGCAGCGCCAGCGGCGACAGGCTGCCGTCCGGCCCGACCAGGGTGACCTGGCTCACGTCGACGATCGCCTGCGCCGGATCCATCGCCAGCGCCAGCGCGCCGACGAGCGCGGCCGCGAGCATCGCCAGTCCGCGTCGCGGCGGGCGGAAGGCTTTTGGCGGACGGGCGCAGGTGTCGTGCATGCTTCTTGTTCTGGTCTTCAGCGTTAGAAACGCGGGGCCGAGCCCGGCCGTTGACCGCACAAGCTGTGCGCCCCCTGACCGTCCGCCGTCACGCCGCCCGGCCAAGGCGCGGCGCTCGGGGTGGAGTCGGCTCGACAACGACAGTTCCGTGGCCGCGCGAGCTTTGCGTTCGCTCACGTGGCGTGAAGCTGTGTGAAGACGATAGCGTAGCGGCGACCGTTCCGCTGCCAGACAAGCACCCGCCGCAAAGCGAAGCAGCCCGCGCGAGCGGGCCGCCTTCGTGTCCGGGCGCGCGGACTCAGCCCATCGCCAGCGAGCCGCAGACCTCGTCGAGCACCGCCGCCTCTTCCGGCGGCAGCTTGCCGGCGGCCAGCAGGGTCGCGCGCTGGACGCCGCGCAGGCGGAAGTACAGCTCGTCCTCCAGCGCCTCGACCTCGGCCGCGTCGATCGCGGCCAGCGACCCGACGCTCCACAGCCCGCTCTCGTTCCAGCCGTGGCGCAGGCGCGCGATCAGGAACTGCGCCAGCTCCAGCGCCTTCTGCATCGCGAGCAGGCGCGAGCGGCCGGCGACGGCGGCCACGTTGGTCTCGGCCGCGCCCAGCACGTGGTCCAGCGCCTCCAGCCGGGCCCGGATGTCGGCCGGATCCATCACCGACGCCTGCGGCGGCAGCGCGCCGGCCGCCTGCGCGACCTGGCCCATCCACTGCGTGTCGAACTCGCCCGGCACGGCGCGCAGCGCGACGCTGGCGCGCAGCAGCGTGTCGTACGGGCTGCGCACGGCGCTGAGCGTGGCCTCGGTGACGGCCAGCAGCCGGCCCAGCGGCGAGAAGCGGTCGGCCTCGATAGCGCGCGGGTAGCCCGAGCCGTCCAGGCGCTCGTGGTGCTCGGCCACGGCGCGCGCGAGCGAGGCCGGGTAGTTGGTCAGCTGCGCGACCAGCAGCGAGCCGACGTGCGGGTGCACGACGAGCTGCTGGTAGCTGACGAAGTCGAGCGCGCGGTCGGCGTCCGCCTCGCCGTGCGCCGAGGCGATGTACATCTCGCCGAGGTCGTGCGTCAGGCCGCACAGCATCGCCAGCCGGATCGCGGCGACGTCGCCGCCGCTGGCCGCCATCAGCGCGCCGTTGAGCGCCATCGCGGCGATCGCGTGATCGTAGGCCTGCGGGCGCGAGGTCTCGGCGGCCGTCAGCAGCAGCTGCACGACCGGGTGCAGCGGCAGGTAGGCGGCCTCGCGCGCGAGGCGCGCGCCGTGCTGGCGCAGCACGGGCGCGAGCGGCGTGTCGCCCTGCAGCAGCTCGTTGAGCGACTCCAGCAGCGAGATCGAGGTGACGCCGTCCTGCGCCACCAGGCAGCTCTCCAGCGGCTGGCGCAGCTGGCGATCGAGCAGCTTGCGCTGCAGCTCCGCGGACACCGGCTGGTTGCTCGCCCACAGCTTGATGCCGGAGATGTCGAAGATGTCGGTGGCCGCGATGATCCGCTTGGTCTCGCTGGCCTCCAGGATGGCCGCCAGCGCGTGCGGGTTGGCGCGGCCGAAGGTGGCGTCGGTCTGGGGCAGGGTCGACATGGCGGCTGAAGGGGCGGAGTTTCGTCCCTTCCTCTTCGGCCGGCGCGACGGCCGATCAAGGGCGGCGCGGGGCGTGATTACCCTTTGTTTCAGCTATCTCGCCCGTCGCGACGGCAGCCCGGCGACGGCTTCGCGGTCAATGCGGCGCCGATGCTTCGGCGGCGCGCGCCGGCGCCGCCGGCTCGCGCAGGATGAGCCACCCGACCAGCCCGCCCATCAGGTCGACGAGCACATGCAGCACGATGGCCGGCCACAGCGATCGCGTCGCCAGGACGATCCCGGTGAAGACCAGGCCGATCGCCGCGCTGCGGATCACCCCTTCCCTGCCTTGATAGGCATGCGCCACCGCGAACAGCGCGAGCGCGAGAAGCGCAGCGATCCAGACACCGCAGATCGGCTGCAGCAGCCAGATCAGGAAGCCGCGGAACAGCAGCTCCTCGCAGACCCCGGCGGTCACGGCCATCCCGGCGAACGCAGGCAGCTCCGACGCCACGTGCGGCATGACGTGCCCCGTGCTGCCCAGCTGATCCCGAAGCTTCGAGCTCGGAGCCGGAAGGCGGGCGAGCCGCATCGCGGTACTCGCCTGAAGCAGGACGAACGCGGCGCCCAGGGCGAGCGGCGCCCAGAGCCGCCATCCCGAAGGCAGCGCCAGCCCGACCGACGACAGCGGCTCGCCGCCGGCGATCCACACCCACAGCACGAGCGCCGAGCACGTCCACAGCGTCAGCGCCCACTGCAGCCAGAGCGTATGCCGCGCCGCCGCGGCATCGCGCGCCACGCGCCGCGAGAACGAACGCCAGTAGACGAAATGGTCCGCGGCGATCGCGGCAAGAAAGATCACCAGGACGAGCCACTGCAGTTGCATGAGGGAAGCCTCCGCGCGAGATGGCGGACAGTCTACAAGGGGGTATCGGCCGCCAGTCGCGCCAGCTTCGGCATCACCGCGATCGCGTTCGCCCGCGTGAGCGCCGCCAGCTCGGCGAGCGGCACGCCGCGCAGCCGCGCGACGTCCGCGGCGATGCGCGCCACCTCGGCCGGCTCGTTGCGCGCCTGCGGCAGCGGCGGCACCCGCGCCTCGCGTTCGGCCGCGGTGCGGTAGAGCCAGTGCGGCGGGATGTCGGGCGCGTCGGTCTCCAGCACGACGGCCGAGGCCGGCACCGTG
>DASQCX010000916.1:0-2719 GCA_035634455.1 Burkholderiaceae bacterium | reverse complement strand
CCCATGGTCTTGACGATGCGCCAGCCGCCGAACATCGTGCCCAGGCCGATGGCCACGTAGCAGGCCCAGATCACCCAGCCCGGCGGCATCGCGGCATGCGCCGGCGCGTAGTTCGTGGCCACGAGCAGCAGCCAGATGATGCCGATCGTCTTCTGCGCGTCGTTGCCGCCGTGGCCCAGCGAGTACATGCCGGCCGACACCAGCTGCAGCCGGCGGAACCAGCCGTCGATGCGCAGCGGCGGCTGGCGGCGGCAGATCCACGCCACCACGATCAGCGTCGCCGCCCCCAGCACGAAGCCCAGCAGCGGCGAGACGACGATGAAGGTCAGCGTCGGCCAGATGCCCGAGAGCATCAGGTGCGACGCGCCGCCGCGGCCGATCACCGCGCCGACGATGCCCCCGATCAGCGCGTGCGAGCTGCTCGACGGGATGCCGTACCACCAGGTGAACACGTTCCACGCGATCGCGCCCACCAGCGCGCCGAAGATCACGTGCTGGTCGACGAAGGACGGGTCGACGATGCCCTTGCCCACCGTGGCCGCGACCTTCAGGTGGAAGATCCAGATCGCGACGATGTTGAAGAAGGCGGCGAACAGCACCGCGGTCTGCGGCCGCAGCACGCCGGTGGACACGACGGTGGCGATGGAATTGGCCGCGTCGTGGAAGCCGTTCATGAAGTCGAACAGGACCGCCAGCACCACGAGCATGGCGACCAGGCCGAAGCCGATCTGCAGCGATTGCATCGAACCCGGCTCCCGGTCAGGAGTTCTCGAGGATGATGCCCTCGACGATGTTGGACACGTCCTCGCAGCGGTCGGAGATCGTCTCCAGGTGCTCGTAGATCGCCTTGAGCTTGATCAGCTCGCGCGTGTCGATCTCGTCGCGGAACAGGCGCGACATCGCCGAGCGCATCACGCGGTCGGCGTCGGACTCGAGGTGGCCGATCTCCTCGCAGGTCTTGAGCGCGGCGTCGGCGACATCGGCCTCGCGCAGGCGCGCGAGCAGGCTGATCACGTGCTGCACGCGGTCGCAGCAGCGCACCGAGATCTCGCACAGGCGCAGCACGTCCTCGCCGACGCGCGTCACGTTGTACAGCGACAGCACCTCGCTGGTGTCCTGCAGCAGGTCGATGATGTCGTCCATCGAGTTGATCAGGCTGCGGATCTGCTCGCCGTCGATCGGCGTGATGAAGGTGCGGTGCAGCTGGCGGTGCACCTCGGCCGTCACCTTGTCGGCGGCGCGCTCGGCCACGTCGACTTCCGAGGCGTACTTCTCGCGCAGCGCCAGGTCGTTGTAGTTCTGGATCATCGCCATGAAGGCGCGCGCGCCCTCCGTCGTGCGTGCCGCGTGCTGGTCGAACAGCTCGAAAAAATTGCCTTCGCGCGGCAGCAGCTTGCTGAACCACATGGTCTTGGATCCTCTTTTGATGCGTGACGGGGCCGGGAGACGGGCCCTCTTCGGGAATCGGGGTGGCTTCGACCGGACGCCCGCGGCTCGGGCGGCGGCGCACGGGCGCCGGCTGGGTCGAAACTTCGGTGCGGCGCATTGTACGAGGCCGGCGTCACATTTCCGTCACAACTTTCGGGTAAGGCCGCACGGAATCGCATCCTCCGCGCGGCGGCGGGCTTCAGGCCGCGAGAACCTCGACCCGTTGCGCCGGATCGCGCCGCGCCGCGGCCAGCAGGTCGGCCATGCGCCCGAAGCCCGGGATCTCGCCGTGCGGCCACAGCTCGGCCAGCGGCTCGAGCACGAACGTGCGCTGCGCCGCGCGCGGATGCGGCACGGTCAGGCGGGCGTCGTGCAGCGCCATGCCGCCGCGGTCGCCCTCGACGCCGTACAGCAGCAGGTCCAGATCCAGCGTGCGCGGCGCGTTGCGGTACGGCCGCTCGCGGCCGAAGCGCCGCTCGATGGCCTGCAGCGCGTCCAGCAGCGCATGCGGCGCGAGCGCGGTGCGCAGGCGCGCGACCGCGTTGACGTAGTCGGGGCCGCTCGAGTCGACCGGCGCGCTGCCCCACAGCGACGAGGCCGCGAAGCTGCCCGGCGCGGCCAGCGACCGCAGCGCGATCAGGGCGTCGCCCAGCGTGGCGCGCGCGTCGCCGAGGTTGGCGCCCAGGCCGACGAAGACCGTGGCGCCGGGCGCGGCCTCACTCGGCGGCGTCGCCGTCGTCATCCTCGTCGTCCGGGAACGCGGGGCCGGCGGCCTTCTTGCGGCCGCCGCGACGGCGGCGCACGATGTTGGCCTTCTTCTCGACCTTGTCCAGCAGCGCGCGCGCGGCGGCGGCGTCGCCCTGCCCTTCGAGCGCCAGCTTCAGCGCATCGACCGTGTCGCGCACCAGCTGCTGCGTCGCGGTGGGCGGCGGCGCGTCGGCCGCGACGCCGCCCAGCGGCAGGTCGGGATGCGCGAACACGGCGCGCAGCGCGTCGCGGTCGGCGTCCGTCGCGCCCTCGGCCAGCGCCGGGCGGCCGGCCGCCACCAGCTGCAGCATCTGCTGCTTGGCGACGCTGACGCGCGGCGCGGGCGCACGCTCCGCGTCGGGCGCGGGGGCGGCCGCGGGCGCCGCGGCCTTGATCGGACGCGGGTCGCGCGGCGCGGCCTTGGGCTCGCGCGGCCTGGCCTGCTGCTGCTTGCGCGCCGCCTCGACGAGCTCGCGGCGCTGGTGGTCGTCGCCCGACGAGTAGTCCTCCCACCACTGCGCCAGCGACTCGTCGACCTCGCCGG
>DASQCX010000915.1:0-6438 GCA_035634455.1 Burkholderiaceae bacterium | reverse complement strand
GTCGCCGGCGGCCTCGGCGCGAAGATGGCCCGGCCCGACGCCGAGGTCATCGTGATGGTGGGCGACGGCTCCTACCTGATGCTCAACTCGGAGCTCGCGACCTCGGTGATGCTGGGCCGCAAGCTGATCGTGGTGGTCCTGGACAACCGCGGCTACGGCTGCATCCAGCGCCTGCAGGCCGCCTGCGGCGGGGCGAGCTTCAACAACCTGCTGGACGACTGCGTGGCCGAGGGCGGCGCCGAGGTGCGCATCGACTTCGCCGCCCACGCCGCCGCGCTCGGCGCCGACAGCGTGCACGTGAGCGACGTCGCGGCGCTGCGCGCGGCCATGGTGCGCGCCCGCGCCGCCACGAAGACGCAGGTGATCGTCATCGACACCACGCACGCCCGCACCACCGAGGACGGCGGTTGCTGGTGGGAGGTCGCCGTGCCGCAGGCCTCCGAACGTCCGTCCGTCGATGCCGCCGCCGCGGCCGCGCGCGAGGCCAAGCGCGCGCAACGTCCTTGACATCCCGCCACCCTGGAAGACGATTCATGACCTGGAACATCCGCATCGGCATCAACCCGATCTCCTGGAGCAACGACGACCTGCCCGAGCTCGGCGGCGACACGCCGCTCGAGACCGCGCTGCGCGAGGGCGCCGAGATCGGCTACGAAGGCTTCGAGCTGGGCAACAAGTTCCCCAGGGAGCCGGCCGCGCTGAAGGCCAAGCTGGCCGAGTACGGCGTCGCCTGCGTCAGCGGCTGGTACTCCGGCCGGCTCGCCGAAGGCACGCTGGACGACGAGGTCGAGGCCTGCCGCGCGCACATGGCCAAGCTGCAGTTCAACGGCTGCAAGGTGGTGGTCTATGGCGAGGTGGCCGGCTCGATCCAGGGTCGCATCGACACCCCGCTCGCCAAGCGTCCGCGCTTCGCCGACGACGCCGCCTGGACGGCGTACGCGCGGCGCCTCGACGCCTTTGGCGCGCACCTGAAGGCGACCTACGGCCTCACGCTGGCCTACCACCACCACATGGGCGCGTACGTCGAATCGCCGGAAGACATCGACCGCCTGATGGCGCTCACCGGCCCCGACGTGGGCCTGCTGTTCGACACCGGCCATGCGTACTACGGCGGCGCGACCGACGTCGCCGCCGTGCTGCGCCGCCACCTCCGGCGCGTGGTCCACGTGCATTGCAAGGACGTGCGCGACCAGGTCGTGCGCAGCGCGCGCAACGACGGCTGGAGCTTTCTCACCGGCGTGATCAACGGCACCTTCACCGTCCCGGGCGACGGCGTGATCGATTTCGACGCCGTGCTCAAGCTGCTGCACGGCGCCGGCTACGAGGGCTGGCTGGTCGTCGAGGCCGAGCAGGATCCCGCCGTCGCGCCCAGCTACGCCTACGCGAAGAAGGGCTACGAGACGCTGCGGCGCATCGTCGACGTCATTGCCGGAAAGTACCGGTGATGACAAGCAAGCTGTTGCTGAAGGCGCGCCGCGAGGGGCGCGAGATCGTCTCGGTCACGCCGGAACAGGCGGGTTGGAAGCACGTCGGCTTCCGCGCACTGCGCCTGGGCGCGGGTGATGTCGAGTCGCTGGCGACGGGCGAACGCGAGCTGTGCGTGGTGGTCCTGAGCGGCACGGTCAATGTCGATGTCCAGGGCGCGATCCATGTCGGGCTCGGCACGCGCACGAGCGTCTTCGACGACGCCGCGCCGGCGGCCCTCTACGTTCCGGCGGGCCGTGACGTGAAGATCATGGCGACGGACGCTGCCGAGGTGGCGCTGTGCAGTGCGCCGACTGACGACGCGAATCGCGAGGTGCGGCGCATCGACCCCGCCAGCATGCGACGCAGCGTGCGCGGCCGCGGCACCAACACGCGCTACATCTGCGACATCCTGCCGCACGACGACCCGACCGCGGCACACCTGCTCGTGGTGGAGGTGCGCACGCCCGCCAGCCATTCGTCCAGCTATCCGCCCCACAAGCACGACATCGAGTCGCCGCCGTCGGAGACGCAGCTCGAGGAAACCTACTACCACCGCGTCAATCCGCCGCAAGGCTTCGCCTTCCAGCGTGTCTACACCGACGACCGTAGCCTCGACGAAGCGTGCGCGGTCGAGGATCACGACCTGGTGATGGTGCCCCGCGGCTACCACCCCGTGGTGGCTCCGCACGGCTACGAGCTCTACTACTTGAACGTGATGGCGGGGCCCCGGCGGCTGTGGGTGTTTCGCAATGATCCCGCGCACGAGTGGATGCTGGCGCCGCCAACACCGGAAGTATCGCGGGACTTGTGAGGTGCGTTGGCGCACCGACAGCGGTGTCGCCTATTCCAAGCTCACCGCGCCACTCGAACTCGACGTCATGCGTGCCGTCCGGACGTTGACCTTATCGAAGCACGCCGTCCAACCTGGTCGAATCCGGCTATCAAACAGCGTACCCGAGAGCGGACGGTACCGAGTGTCTGGATTTGCGCCGAAAGCGGCGCATCGCATTGCGCCCCGACGACCCGGACATTGCAGCATCAACCCAGGTACCGCTTCTCCAGATGCGCCTTGAAGTGCGCCGGATTCAGCGTCTCCCCCGACGCCCGCACCGCCAGCTCGTCGGTCGTCCACCGGCTCCCCTGCACCCAGATGTTCTCGCGCAGCCAGTCGAACACCGGCGCCAGGTTGCCCGCGCCGATCTGCGCGTCGAGATCGGGCATCTGGCGGCGCATCGTCGCGAACCATTGCGCGGCGTACATCGCGCCCAGCGAGTAGCACGCGAAGTAGCCGAACAGGCCCTCGGGCCAGTGGACGTCCTGCATCGGGCCGTCGCGGTAGTTGCCACGGGTGTCGACGCCCAGCAGGGACATCATGTGCTCGTCCCACAGCGCGGGGATGTCCTCGACCTCGTAGTGGCCCTCGATCAGGCCGCGCTCGATCTCGAAGCGCATGATGACGTGGGCCGGGTAGGTGACCTCGTCGGCGTCGACGCGGATGAAGCCGGGCTGCACGCGCGTGAGCAGGCGCTGCAGGTTGGGCGTCTCCAGCGCGGGCTGGGTGCCGAAGGCGTCGCGGATCAGCGGGGCGATGTGGGCGACGAAGCCGGGGTGGCAGCCGACCTGCATCTCGAACGACAGGCTCTGGCTCTCGTGGATGGCCATGGAACGCGCCTCGGCCACGGGCTGGCCGAGCAGCTCGCGCGGCAGGTTCTGCTCGTAGCGGCCGTGGCCCGTCTCGTGGATGGTGCCCATCAGGCTCTGCAGGAACTCGTCGTCGCGGAAGCGCGTGGTCAGGCGCACGTCCTCGGGCACGCCGCCGGAGAACGGGTGCGAGCTGACGTCGAGGCGGCCGCCGTCGAAGTCGAACTGCAGCTCGCGCATCACGCGCTCGCATAGCGCGCGCTGCGCGGCGCGGTCGAACGGGCCGGCGGGGGTCAGCGTCTTCTCGCCGGCCTGCTTGTGCGTGATCCGCGCGATCAGGCCCGGCAGCCACTGGCGCACCTCGCCGAAGATGCGGTCGATGGCCGCGCCGCGCATGCCGGGCTCGTAGCGGTCGATCATCGCGTCGTAGGGTGACAGGCCGCTCTTGTCGGCGAGGTGGCGCGCCTCCTCGCGGCCGACCTCCAGCACGCTCTTGAGGTTGGCGGCGAAGCCCGCCCAGTCGTTGGCCTTGCGCTGGCCGCGCCAGGCGTATTCGCAGCGCGAGGTGGCCAGCGCGCGGCGCTCCACCAGTTCGGCGGGCAGCGCGTTGGCGCGGAACCAGTCGCGCTCGATCTCGCGCAGGTTGGCGCGCTGGCCGTCGCTCAGCGCCTCTTCCTTCGCGCGCGCCAGGTGGTCGCGCAGCACGGGATCGGTGCGCATCGCGTGCGTCAGCTTGGCGATCTCGGCCAGCGCCTGGCCGCGCGCCGTGTTGCCCTTGGGCGGCATGTTGGCGGCCTGGTCCCAGCTGGCCATGCTCTGCAGGTGGCCCAGGCGGTACAGGCGCAGCCAGTTGGCGGCGAGGGCGTCGTACGAGGGGGTGGCGGTCGTTGTCATTGTGGCTCCCTGGGGCCGGTGTCCCGGCGTTTCAAGCGCGGCCCGATGGCCGTCCTGCACATTTTCGTCGCGGCAACCATGGTCGCCGCTCCACATTTGCCCGGTATCCCTCTTGCGGGCGATGCCGGCGGCGCTCAGAAGCCGTGCAGCGCCAGCCAGGGTTTCAGGTGCGGCCACAGCCACACCAGCGCGGTCGTGTAGACGAGGTAGCGCAGGAACTTGCCGATCGCCATGTAGCCGACGCAGGGCCAGAACGGCAGCCGCAGCCAGCCCGCGACGGCGCACAGGGGATCGCCGACCACCGGCAGCCAGCTGAGCAGGCAGGCGGGGGCGCCGTAGCGGTCGACGAGCGCCCGCGCCCGCCGGCTCGCCGGCCCGGGCGGCTTCCTGTGCGCGATGCCTTCGTAGGCGCGCTCGGCGCCGTAGCCGGTGGCCCAGCTGATCGCGCCGCCGATGGTGTTGCCGACGGTGGCGACGAGGATCGCCCACCAGATCAGCGCCGGATTCAGCAGCACCAGCCCGGCGAGCGCGGGCTCCGAGCCCAGCGGCAGCAAGGTGGCCGACACCAGCGACACGACGAACAGCGTTAGCAGGCCGTACTGGGGCAGCGAGAGCCAGGCGATGACGCCGGCGAACCATTGATCCATGCGCCCGATTGTGCGCGAGCGAGGCCGTCAGCCCGCTGAATCGTGCGGATTCGCACGATTCAGCGGCGTCCGCGCGACGCGCACGACAGGCGCCGTCCGGCTATACTTCTGCCTCGTTTTTCAGCACCTCGCCCGCCCCGGAGCCGGCTCGACAGCAGGTGCGCCGCCCACCCCCTCCCCCGGACCCACCCCATGCACATTGGCGCGATCGAGCTGCCGAATGCCCTGTTCGTCGCCCCCATGGCCGGGGTGACGGACCGGCCGTTCCGCATGCTGTGCAAGCGGCTGGGGGCCGGCTACGCGGTCAGCGAGATGGTGACCTCGCGCAAGGACCTGTGGCACACGCTCAAGACCTCGCGCCGCGCCAACCACGACGGCGAGACGGCGCCGATCTCGGTGCAGATCGCCGGCACCGACGCCGCGATGATGGCCGACGCCGCGCGCTACAACATCGACCGCGGCGCCCGGATCATCGACATCAACATGGGCTGCCCGGCCAAGAAGGTCTGCAACAAGTGGGCCGGCTCGGCGCTGATGCAGGACGAGCCGCTGGCGCTCGAGATCGTCGAGGCCGTCGTCGCCGCCTGCGCGCCCGCGAACGTGCCCGTGACGCTGAAGATGCGCACCGGCTGGTGCGACGCCGAGCGCAACGCCGTGCGCATCGCGCGCGCGGCCGAGAGCGCGGGCGTGGCCATGGTCACCGTGCACGGCCGCACCCGCGAGCAGGGCTACAAGGGCTTTGCCGAGTACGACACCATCGCCGCCGTCAAGGCCGCGCTGCGCATCCCCGTCGTGGCCAACGGCGACATCGATTCGCCGCACAAGGCGCGCGAGGTGCTGCGCGCCACCGGCGCCGACGCGCTGATGATCGGCCGCGCGGCGCAGGGCCGGCCGTGGATCTTCCGCGAGGTCGGCCACTTCCTGGCCACGGGCGAGCTGCTCGCCCCGCCGGCCACGCGCGACGTCGCGCGCTGGCTCACCGAACATCTCCACGACCACTACGGCCTCTATGGCGAGGACCTGGGCGTGCGCACGGCCCGCAAGCACATCGGCTGGGCCGTCCACGCGCTGCCCGGGGGGCCGGAGTTCCGCGCGGTGATGAACACGCACGCCGACTGCAAGACGCAGATGGCCGGCGTGATCGACTACTTCGACCAGCTGGCCGACCGCCATACCCTGTGGCCGGCCGCCAACGAAGACCTGCTTCGACAAGAGGCTTGAGAACCACAACGAGCATGAGCAAGAAACAGATCGAAGCCTGCGTCCGCGAGACGCTGGAACAGTATTTCAAGGACCTGCACGGCGTCGAGCCGCACTCGATGCACGACATGTTCATGAACACCGTCGAGAAGCCGCTGCTGGACGTCGTGCTGCGCCACGCCGACGGCAACCAGAGCAAGGCCGCCGAGTGGCTGGGCATCAACCGCAACACCTTGCGGCGCAAGCTGCTCGAGCACAAGCTCGTCGACCACTGATCCCGCGTCCGTCCGCCGCGAGCCGCCCTGAAATTCCCATCCTGACCCGCACCGCACCATGTCCCTCACCGCCCTGCTCTCCGTATCCGACAAGACCGGCATCGTCGACCTCGCCCGCGCCCTGCACGCGCGCGGCGTCAAGCTCCTGTCCACCGGTGGCACGGCGAAGCTGCTGGCCGCAAGCGGCCTGCCGGTCACCGAGGTGGCCGAAGTCACGGGCTTTCCCGAAATGCTCGACGGCCGCGTCAAGACGCTGCACCCGCGCATCCATGGCGGCCTGCTCGCCCGCCGCGACGTGCCCGAGCACATGGCCG
>DASQCX010000914.1:0-2045 GCA_035634455.1 Burkholderiaceae bacterium | reverse complement strand
GGCCTGCGCCTGGGCGAGCTGCTGGGCCTGGACCTCGCGGCCGGGGCCGAGTCCGCGGGCTGGATCGACGTCGCCGATGCCACCGCGCACGTGTTCGGCAAGGGGGCCAAGCGGCGCAGCGTGCCCGTCGGCGGCCCGGCGCTGGAGGCGCTGAACGCGTGGCTGCTGCATCGCCCGCTGCTGGCCGGCACGCCCGACTGCGGCGCCGTCTTCGTCAGCCGGCTCGGCAACCGGCTCTCGCCCAACCAGCTGCGCTCGCGGCTGAAGGCGCAGGGCGACCGCGCCGGCGTCGCCACGCCCGTGCACCCGCACATGCTGCGCCACAGCTACGCCTCGCACCTGCTGCAGTCCAGCGGCGACCTGCGCGGCGTGCAGGAGCTGCTGGGCCACGCGAGCATCGCCACCACGCAGGTCTACACGCGGCTCGACTTCCAGCACCTGGCCAAGGTCTACGACGCGGCCCATCCGCGCGCCAAGCGCAAGTAGCGCCGCGGCCGCGCACGATGTCGAGCGTTACGCAAGGTAATCGGCGTTCCGCGCGCCGCCGCGTTGACGCAAAATCGAGCCAGTTTCCAACTGCCCAGGAGCCCCGATGCGTCCCCTCAAGAAGAGCCTCGCCACCCTCGCGCTGCTGACCTGCGCCGCGCCGCTGACCTGCCTGGCCGCCAGCTCGGCCGCCTCGTCGATCTCCGACAGCCTGACGCAATCGTCGGGCAGCGTCTCCGACTCGCTCAAGGGCTCCAGCCACTCCAGCTCGCCCGACGACAAGCAGGTCAAGGGAGACTACAAGGTCACCGACGTGGCCGAAGTCGACGGCCAGCCCGGCTTCGTCGAGCTGCACCTGCAGCCCGTGGCCGCCGGCGCGGGTGCCGGCGCCGAGGTCTACCTGAAGCTGCCGCGCACGGCCGCCGAGACCGGCCACATCGCCGCCGGCGCCACCGTCACCGCGCTGCAGCGCCCGTACGGCATCGAGTTCGCCGCCAACCAGCCGCGCGCCGCCTTCTTCCTGGCGCTCGCCGACGACGTCGCCCGCGACATGAAGATGGCGCCCGTGGCGCTTTGAAGCGCCTGCTGCGCGCCCTGGCCGGCGCCGCGACGCTGGCCGGGCTGCTGGCGCCGCCGGCGGCGCACGCGCTCTCGCTGGACTTCTGCGACCGCCCGCGCGAGCCGAGCGCCGACCAGCGCGACATCCTGCTGCGTTTCGGCGCCATCGTGCGCGACGAGATCGCCGCGTCCGGCTCGCCCGCCGCGCTGATCGCGCGCTCCGGCCTGGACCTGCACCGCCTCGACGTCCGCTACTCGCACGCGGCCGTCGCGCTCAAGGACAACGAGGGCCGCCCGTGGTCGGTGCGCGAGCTGTACTTCTCGTGCGACGAGCACCGGCCGCGCGTCTACGACGAAGGCCTGACGGGCTTCCTGATGGGCACCGACGACCCGGACACCGGCTACATCTCGCTCGTCTTCCTGCCCCCCGAGCGCGCCGAGCCGCTGCGCGCGACCGCCGTCGACAAGCATCACGCGCTCGGCGTGCTCGGCGCCAGCTACAGCGCCAACGCCTACCCGTTCAGCACGCTGCACCAGAACTGCAACCAGTGGGTGATGGAGCTGCTGGCCGAGGCCTGGGGCGGCGGCGACGCGGCCACCGACGCGGACGCCGACGCCCGCACCCGCGCGCAGGCCTGGCTGCGCGGCCAGGGCTACCTGCCCACCGTGTTCACCGTCAGCGCGCATCCGATGACCTGGCTGCCCGAGCTCGTGCCCTGGCTGTCCAACGACGACCACCCGCCGCACGAGGTCGCGCACGACCGCTACAACGTGAGCATGCCCAGCTCGATCGAGACCTTCGTGCAGGCCAAGGTGCCCGGCGCGCGGCGCGTGGAGATCTGCCACGCGGGCCGCCGCGTGGTGCTGCACCGCGGCTGGGACGACATTCCCGAGGGCTGCGTGGCCGTGGCCGGCGACCAGACCTTCGAGCTGGCGCCGGATTGAACCGGCCATCGGGCATCATGCGGCGACGGCCGTCGAAGGGATCGGCCGCCATGACG
>DASQCX010000913.1:0-3499 GCA_035634455.1 Burkholderiaceae bacterium | reverse complement strand
TGGCCGCGATGCAGGACATCCTGCCCGACATCGCCCTGGTCGACATCGGCCTGCCCGCGATGGACGGCTACGAGTTCGCCGCGCACCTGCGCTTCCAGCCCGGGTGCGAGGAGCTGCCCATCGTGGCGATCACCGGCTCGGGCGCGCCCGAGGACATCCGGCAGTCGCTCGCCCGGGGCTTCTCGGCGCACCTGGTCAAGCCGGTGTCGGCGGCGAGCCTGCGCGCGCTGCTCGAATAGCCGCGGCCGGCGCGAGCCGGGATAGCACTCAGAGGCTTGCGCGCGAACGCGGATACCCTACGCGTCTCGCTTGCTCGTCCCACAAGGAACCTCCGCGATGCCGACCCGTGTCCATCCCCTGCGCTCCGTCGCCGCCGCCGCGTCGCTGGCGCTGCTGCCGTTCGCCGCCACTTCCGCCAACGCCGCCAAGCTGCACAGCGTGCCGCTCAAGATAGATTTCACGCTCAGCGCGGCGCAGATCGACGACAGCTGCAAGTCCGAGATCGCGGCCGCCGGCAAGCGCGTCGACGCGCTGGTGCACGCGCGCTCCGCCCGCACCTTCAAGACGGTGGTCGAGCCGCTGGAGAACGCCGTCTCCGACCTCGGCGACGACCTGGGCGCGCAGGTGCTGCTGTTCAACGTCGCCCCCGACAAGGCGGTGCGCGACGCCTCCGAGCGCTGCAACACCGCGGTCACCGGCTTCCTCGCCGAACTGTTCGCGCGGCCCGACCTGTACGACGCGCTCGCCGCGGCCTCCAGGAGCCACACGGCGCGCGGCCCCGCGCAGCAGAAGCTGACGGAGATCCACCTGCTCGCGGCCAAGCGCGCCGGCGCCGGCCTGCCGGCGGACAAGCGCGCGCGCTTCGTCGCGATCGCCAAGGAGATCGCGGACCTCGAGAACGCGTTCATGTCCGACCTGTCCAACGCGAACACGACGATCACGATCACCAAGGAGCAGGCGGACGGCCTCAAGCCCGACCTCCTGGCCAGCCTGAAGCCGGACGCCGACGGCAAGCTCGTCGTGCCCGTCAACGAGAGCTCGTTCGCGCAGTTCCTGGCCAACGCCACGTCCGCCGACGCGCGCAAGGCCTTCTACATGGCCTACTACACGCGCGGCGGCGACAGGAACGTCGACCTGCTGCAGAAGGCCATCGCGCTGCGCGACGAGCAGGCCAAGCTGCTCGGTTACGCGAACTGGGACGCCTACACGCTGGCCGACCGCATGGCCGGCACGCCGGAGCGCGTCGAGAAGTTCCTCACCTCGCAGAGCGCCGCGCTGCTGCCGCTGGCGCGCGAGCAGCGCGCGAAGCTGGCCGAGCTCAAGGGCGCCCCGCTGGACGAGTGGGATCGCCCGTTCTACTCCGACCTCGCGCGCAAGAAGCAGTTCAACCTCGACCCCGAGGCCGTGCGCCAGTACTTCCCGGCGCAGCACACGATCGACGCGGTGCTGGACTTCTACAGCCACATGCTGGGCCTGACCTTCACCAAGTCGGCCGACCTGCCGTCGTGGCATCCCGACGTCGTCGGCTACAAGGTGACCGACACCGCCACCGGCGCCGACCGCGGCGTGTTCTACCTCGACCTCTATCCGCGCCCCGGCAAGTACGGCCACTTCGCCAACTTCGGCCCGACCGGGCGCCGCGTGCTGCCCGACGGCACGGCGCGGCCGGCCGTCAACACCATCATCGGCAACTGGCCGGCGCCGGCGCCGGGCAAGCCCTCGCTGTTGTCGCACCAGGACGTGCTGGTGTTCTTCCACGAGTTCGGCCACAACGTCGCCGCGCTGTGCGCCGACACGCCGTACGAGACGCTGAACAACGGCTACCGCCAGGACTTCGTCGAGGCGCCGTCGCAGATGCTGGAGAACTTCGTGTGGGATCCGGCGATCCTGAAGAAGATCTCGTCCAACGCCGCGACGGGCGAGCCCATGCCCGACGCCATGATCGCCAGCCTGAACGCCGCGCGCCACTTCAACCAGGCCTGGGCGCACCTCGGCTCCAACGTGTTCTACGCGCTCGTCGACCAGCGCTACCACTCGGCCCCGCCGCCGGTGGACACCACCGCGCTGTGGGCGGCCACGCGGGCGAAGTACACGGTCGACCAGTTCGTGCAGGGCACGACGCCTCAGGCCGGCTTCACGCACCTGATGGGCGGCTACGAGGGAACGTACTACGGGTATGCCTGGGCCAAGGTCTACGCGATGGACCTGTTCACCGCGTTCCAGAAGGACGGCCTGCAGAACGCCGCGGTGGGCATGCGCTATCGCCAGGACATCCTGGCCCCGGCGCGCATGCAGGAGCCCGACGCGCTGGTCAAGAAGTTCCTCGGCCGTCCGATGAGCCCCGAGGCCTTCTACGCCGACCTCGGCATCAAGGGCGACGGCAAGTAGGCGGGTTCGCGGCGCTCAGGCGGCCTGTCGCCGCGTCGCCTGGGCGAGGAACGCGGCGATCGCGCGCTGCGCGCCGCCGGAGCGCGGCAGGCTCTGGTGCGTCGTGCCGGCGATCACGTGCAGCGTCGGCGGCGTCGGCAGCCGCTCGCACAGGCGCCGGCTCTGCGCGTGCGGGATCGACGCGTCGTGCTCGGCCAGCAGCACCAGCGTGTCGCCGGCGTGCGCCGCGGCGAAGCCGGTGCAGGCGAAGCGCTGCGTGACCAGGCGCGCGCCGGCGCGGCCGAACGGGCGCGTGTGCAGCACGGCGGGCACGCTCTCGAACGGCGAGAGCAGCACCAGCCGTCGCGGCCGCGCCTCGGCGGCGAGCGACAGGGCGACGGCGGTGCCGAGGCTGCGCCCGGCGATCGCGAGTTCGGCCAGCGGGTGGCGTGCCGCGACGAAGTCGAGCAGGGCGCTGGCGTCGGCCTTGGCGCGGCGTTCGGACGCCCTTCCCGTGGAGCCACCGAAGCCGCGGTAGTTGAATGCGTGGATCGCCCAGCCGGGGTTGAACGAGGCCATGTCGGGGGCCCAGACGACGTTCTCGTTGCGGCCGCCGAAATAGAGCAGGGTGCCGGTGGCGGGGGTGTCCAGCGGCGTGGACGACCAGCCTTCGAGGACGGTGCCGTCGGGGCGTTCGAGCTCGTGCGCCTCGATATGGTAGCGGCCGGCGTACGGGCCGGGTTCGAGCGGGCGGATGTGGGTGGTGCGGCCGAAGATGAGGCGGCCCTGGAGCGACTCGATCATGCGGGGCGGGGGTTGGTCATCGCTTGATTCTGGCCGTGTCGCGTGACAGTTCGGTGCCGAGCGCCAAGCCTCGATGCGCGATGCTTCGATCGGTGCTCTGGCTGCTGCGGCGTCGTGCCTGCGGCGCTGTTGCCAGGCGCTTCGCGCCTGGCGTCCCGGGGCGGCTTGGTCGCGGGCGGCAGGGTGGGTGGGGGCTTGTTTCGCCGGCGAGACGGCACGTCGCGGGCATCTGGGCAAGTGTGGACGGCCCCTAAGCGCGACCCAGTCACGGCGCGCGGAAGAGTCGTGCCGAGAGCCCGCGGAATCGCGGCCGTCCAGGCCGGATTCA
>DASQCX010000912.1:0-5287 GCA_035634455.1 Burkholderiaceae bacterium | reverse complement strand
CGTGTTCGGGCTGCACATCGGCGTCGGCGGCCTCGCGCTGTCGATCGGGCTGGGCGCCACGCTCAACGCCACCTGGCTGCTGGTCGGCCTGGTCCGGCTGGGCGTCTACAAGCCCCATCCCGGCTGGCTGGGCTTCCTGGCGCGCGTGCTCGTGGCCACGCTGCTGCTGGGCGCCTGCCTGGTCTGGGCCGACCACGCCATCGACTGGCTGGACCGCGCGCACCCGATGCTGCGGGCGCTGAAGATGGCCGGCGTGCTGGGCGGCGTGGCCGCGCTGTACGTGGCGGTGCTGAGCGCGATGGGCATCCAGCTCAAGCAGTTCGTGCGCAAGGCCTGACACCGGGTTTTGGGCAGGAAACCGCCCGCCCGCAGGTCTACACTCGACCCATGGCCCAGGTTCCGCGCCCCACGCCGACCTTCAACGCGCCGAGCGCGCTGGAGTACTTCGATGCGCTGGTGGCCGACGACGAGCAGTTCCCGCTGCTGGAGGCGGCCATCGCCATCGCGCAGGACGAGACGCCCGGGCTGGACGTCGAGGCGGTGCTCGCCGACGTCGACGCGCTCGCGCTGCGCCTGAAAAACCGGCTCGCGGCCGACGCCCCAGTCACGCACAAGCTGCGCACGCTGAACCGCTACTTCTTCGAGGAGCTCGGGTTCGCCGGCAACGTCAACGACTACCACGACCCGGCCAACAGCTACGTCCCCGACGTGCTGGCGCGCCGGCGCGGGATCCCGATCACCCTGGCGCTGCTGTACATGGAGATCGCGGGCCACGTCGGGCTGCGCGCGGAAGGGGTGTCGTTCCCCGGGCACTTCCTGGTCAAGCTGCGGCTGCCGCAGGGCGAGGTGGTGATCGATCCGTTCACGGGGCAGTCGCTGTCGCGCGCCGACCTGGAGGAGCGCCTCGACCTCGTGCGCCAGGCCAGCGCCATGCGCGACGCCTTCGACGTCCCGCTGGGCCTGTTCCTGCAGGCCGCCAGCCCGCGCGACATCATCGGCCGCATGCTGCGCAACCTGCGCCAGATCCACCAGAGCCGCGGCGACGCGCCGCGCCTGCTGGCCGTGCTCGACCGCCAGCTGGTGCTCGAACCGCAGGACTGGGACACCTATCGCCTGCGCGGCGACCTGCTGGCCGGCCTGGACCGCACCGAGGAGGCCGCGGTCGACTGGGGCCTGTACCTGGAGCACACCCCGGACGCCGCCGACGCCGACGCGCTGCGGCGGCGCATCCTGGCGGCGCGCTCCCCGCGCCACTGACGCCGGCGCCGCCGGCGGCCCGCCGCGGTCGCCCTACAATGCGCGGTTGCAGTCCGCCCGGGGCCTCGCGCCCCTGGCCGCGGCCATTCCGGGCCGCGACCGGCGCCCTCCCCGGGGGGGCGGCCGGATTCCCATGCCGCTCCCGACACCGGCCACGCCCTCCGTCATGACCTTGTCCTCCGTCCAGCAACGCGCTCTGATCTGGCTCGCCGTGGCCGCGGCGGCGGCGTTGCTGCTGCGGGTGCTCGGCCCGGCGCTGAGCCCGCTGATCCTGGCGCTGGTGTTCGCCTACCTGCTGTGGCCGCTGGTGCGCCTGCTGGAGCGCCGGCGCGTGCCGCGCGCGCTCGGGGCCACCATCACGGTGCTGTTCGCGATGGCGGCCGTCACCGCGCTGGCGCTGCTGCTGGTGCCCATCGTCACCACCGTGCTGCCGCAGCTGCGCGCGCAGTGGCCGGGGCTGCTGGACAAGTTCAACCACGTGGTCGCGCCGCGGCTGCAGGAACTGGGCGTGCCGCTCGACACCGACACCGTCAAGGCGTGGGTGCTCAAGTCCTTCGACGGCAACATGGAGGAGTGGGGCCAGAAGCTGCTGCTGTCGGCGCGCATCGGCGGCAGCTGGCTGGCCACCATCGTCGGCTACCTGGTGCTGGTGCCGGTGCTGGTGTTCTACCTGCTGTGCGACGCCGAATCGGTGACCGCGGGCGCCTGGAGCCTCGTGCCGCTGCGCACGCGCGAATCGCTGGCCGGCTTCCTGGGCGAATGCGACGCGATGCTGCGCCAGTACCTCAAGGGCCAGCTGACCGTGATGCTGGCGCTGGCGCTGATCTACCCGCTGGGGCTGATGCTCACCGGCCTGAACCTGGCGTGGCCGATCGGCGTGTTCACCGGCCTGGCGGTGTTCATCCCGTATCTCGGCTATACCACGGGCCTGGTGCTGGCGCTGATGTCGGCCGCGATCCAGTTCACCGGCTGGCACGGCGTGGCCGAGGTCGCCGTCGTCTACGCCGTCGGCCAGGTGCTGGAGAGCTTCGTGCTCACGCCGCGCCTGGTGGGCGAGCGCATCGGGCTCAGCCCGCTGGCCGTCATCCTGGCGCTGCTGGTGTTCGGCGAGCTGTTCGGCTTCATCGGCGTGCTGGTGTGCCTGCCTGTGACGGCGCTGCTGGTGGTCGCGCTGCGCCGTGCGCTCGTCGCCTGGCGCGCGAGTTCGTTCTACCGGACATGAGCGCGCACGGCCGTTCCGAAGCGCGAATACCGCAGTGCGCAGCACGAAGGGTAGTCCGTTGAAGCAACTGATCCTCGACCTCGCCTGGGACCCGGTGCCCGCGTTCGCCGGCTTCCTGTCCGGCGACAACGCGGCCCTGGTCGCCGAGCTGCGCGAGCAGCCGTGGCCGGGGGCGCCGGTCTACCTCTGGGGCCCGGCCGGCGCCGGCAAGACGCAGCTGCTGCGCGAGCTGCAGGCGCGCGCGATCGAGGCCGGCCTGGTGGCGCAGTGGTTCGACGCGGCCTCGTGCACGCCCTGGAACCTGGCCGAGGACGCCGCGCTGGTGCTGCTGGACGGCGTCGACCAGTGGACGGCGGAGCAGCAGCACGCGGCCTTCCTGCTGTTCGTCGAGGCGGCGAGCCGCGCCGGCGGCGTGCTCGACGCGCTGGCCGACGGCGTGGCCGGCGCTGCGCTGGCGCTGGCCGGATCGCCCGCCTCCGGCGTCCGCCTGGGCGTGCAGTTCGCCTCCGCCGGCCGCTTCCCGCCCGTGGACCTGCTGGTGCGCGAGGACCTGCGCACGCGCCTGGGCTGGGGCCCGGTGCACCAGGTCCAGCCGCTGGCCGAGGCCGGCACCCGCGACGCGCTGCACCAGGAGGCGCGCCGCCGCGGCATCGTGCTGGGCGACGACGTCCTCGACTACATCCTGGCCCGCTTCGCGCGCGACCTGAAGAGCCTGATGCAGCTGCTGCATCGCCTCGACGGCTTCGCGCTGGCCGAGAAGCGCGCCGTCACCGTGCCGCTGCTCAAGCGCATGCTGAACGAAGAACAATCCGAAAGATCCTCCGACGAATGACTGTCCGCAACCTCACGCTGTTCGACCTCGACGGCACCCTCATCCCCGGCGATTCCGACCACGCCTTCGGCGAGTTCATGGTCGGCATCGGCTGGGCCGACGGCGACGCCTGGCGCCGCCGCAACGACGAGTTCTACGCCACCTACGTCGCCGGCGCGCTCGACGTGCACGCCTACGTCGACTTCGCCACCTCCGTCTGGCGCGAACGCACGCCGCAGGAACAGGCCGCCGCGCACGCCCGCTTCATGCGCGAGGTGATCGTGCCGATGATCCATCCGCAGGCGTTGGCGCTCGTCAAGCAGCACCAGGACGCGGGCGACCTCGTGGCCATCGTCACCGCCACCAACGAGTTCGTCACGCGCCCGATCGCGCAGGCGTTCGGCGTGCCCGAGCTGCTGGCGATCGAGCTCGAGCGCGACGCCGCCGGCGCCGTCACCGGCGCGATCAAGGGCGTGCCGACCTACCAGCACGGCAAGGTCACGCGCGTCGGCCAGTGGCTCGAACGGAAGGGCGCCGGCTGGGACGACTTCGGCCGCGTCACCGTCTACAGCGATTCCATCAACGACCTGCCCCTCATGGAGCGGGCCACCGACCCCGTCGCGACCAACCCGTCGGCCGCGCTGGACGCCGTGGCCACCGAGCGCGGCTGGCGATTCCTGAGGCTCTTCGAATGATCCGCAAATTCATCGACCGGCTGCTGGGCAAGGCCCCGGCCGCCGACGGCCTGCCCGCCGGTGTGGCACTCGGCGAACGCGTCGAGTACGGCGTAGCCCAGCACAAGATCGACCCCAAGCTGGTGGCCGAGCCCGCGGTGCGCGTCGTCAGGACGCTGCAGGACGCGGGCTACGAGGCCTACATCGTGGGCGGCGCGGTGCGCGACCTGCTGGTGGGCCTGCGCCCCAAGGACTTCGACGTCGCCACCAACGCGACGCCCGAGCAGGTCAAGGCGCTGTTCCGCCGCGCCTTCATCGTCGGCCGCCGCTTCCGCCTCGTGCACGTGATCTACGGCCGCGGCCGCGAGCACGAGCAGATCGAGGTGTCGACCTTCCGCGCCTACATGGACAACGCCGTCGACGCGGCCGCCGTCAAGGGCAACGAGAAGACGGCGCGCAGCGAGCTCGACGGCAAGAACCACGCGGTGGACGCCAGCGGCCGCGTGCTGCGCGACAACGTCTGGGGCCCGCAGATCGAGGACGCCGCGCGGCGCGACTTCACCGTCAACGCGATGTACTACGACCCGTCGACGCAGACGGTGGTCGACTACCACGGCGGCATCGCCGATTCCAAGGCCAAGCTGCTGCGCATGATCGGCGACCCAGAGACGCGCTACCGCGAGGACCCGGTGCGCATCATCCGCGTGCTGCGCTTCGCCGCGAAGATGGGCTACCGGATCGAGGCGAAGACCGAGGCGCCGATCCGCAAGATGAAGTCGCTGCTGGCCAACGTGCCGGCGTCGCGCCTGTTCGACGAGATGATCAAGCTGCTGCAGACGGGCCACTCGCTGGCCAGTCTCGAGGTGCTGAAGAAGTACGGGCTCGATCGCGACACCTTCCCCATCCTCGACGCGCATTTCCAGGGCGTCGCCAAGGATCCGCGGCGCGACGCCTTCGTCAACCGCGCGCTCGCCGACACCGACCGCCGCGTCAACGAGGGCAAGCCGGTGGCGCCCAGCTTCCTGATGGCGTGCATCTTCTGGCACGAGGTCGAGGCGCGCTGGCAGGCGCTGCGCGAGCAGGGCGAGCCGCTGATGCCCGCGCTGCAGCAGGCCGTCGACGCCACCTTCGACGCCCGCATCGGCGACATCTCCGGCCGCGGCAAGCTGGCCGCCGACATGCGCGAGATCTGGCTGATGCAGCCGCGCTTCGACAAGCGCACCGGCAACTCGCCCGCCGCGCTGCTGGCCCAGCCGCGCTTCCGCGCCGCGTTCGACTTCATGCGCCTGCGCGCCGACGCCGGCGAGGTGGACGAGTCGCTGG
>DASQCX010000911.1:0-1659 GCA_035634455.1 Burkholderiaceae bacterium | reverse complement strand
CGGCCTGCTGCGCTCGGGCTGCTACGTCACGCACGACCAGGGCCACTACCGGCGGCTGGTGCACGCCGTCAACCGGCGCCTGGGCTGCGACGACGCGCAGGGCCTGCGCGCGGCGCTCGAGGTGTGGGCGCTGGTGCAGTCGCTGCCCGAGCCCGGCCTGGCCATCCTCGCCGTGGGCAAGCGCGATCTCTCGTACGACCTCGGCATGCCGATGCCGCTGGCCACCTGCGCGCGCGCCGGCCGCGAGCGCGTGCCGGCGCCCGCGGGCTGGGCCGTCGCCAAGCTCAACGACCAGCACGCCTACCTGAAGCTGGACTCCGACACCGGCGGCCTGCGCGTCGGCGACCGCGTCTGCCTCGGCATCTCGCACCCGTGCACCACCTTCGACAAGTGGCGCTGGATGCCGGTCGTCGACGAGGACTACGGCGTGGTCGACGCGATCGTCACCTGTTTCTAGGACAAGCCATCGAGGGGGAGAAGAGCCATGCTGATCTCGGTCGTCAACCGCAGCCGCACGCTCGCCGACGCGACGCTCCAGGCCGCCGTGCGCGCCATCAACCGCCAGCTGGAGGAAGACTTCTACCCGCACTGGCAGTTCGGCGCGCGGCTGCGCGTCGACAGCGCGGGGCGCGTGCCGACGCAGCATGTCGGCAAGGTCGACCTGCCGCGGCTGCCGGGCCGGCGCGGCGACGCAGTGATCTACATCCAGGACCATCCGACGATGTCCGCCACCGAGGGCTACCACGACGGCAACAACGCCGACGTGCCGTTCGGCTTCGTGTTCCTCGATGCCTGCGGCGAAGGTTCCGACTGCTGGACGGTGGCGCTGTCGCACGAGGCCATCGAGCTGGTCGGCGATCCGCTGAACAACCTGCTCGTGCAGGGGCCGCATCCGACCGACCATCGCCACCTCGTGTTTCACCAGTTCGAGCTGTGCGACGCCGTCTCCGGCGAGTGCTACGAGATCGAGGGCGTGAAGGTGCAGAACTTCCTGTTGCCCGGGTGGTTCTCGCGCAAGGTCGTCGAAGGCGCGCGCAACGACTTCATGGGACGCGTGCAGCCCGGCGAGTCGCTGGCGCCGTTCAGCATCGCCGCGGGCGGCTACCTGATGTTCTGGGACGACCGCGCGCCCGAGGGCCGGAAGTGGACGCCGCACTTCGACGCCGGCGACGGCATGGCCGGGCGCGCCAAGCTCGACGCCAAGCTGGCTGCCCGCTTCAGCCGCCTGGGCCGCCGCTGCCACCCCGGCGACTGAAGGCGCTCAGCGCATCACCATCTTCCAGGCGACGAACAGCAGCACGAACGCGATCACCGTGCGCAGCGGCCCGACCGGCGCGCGCGTGCTGATCCACGAGCCCGCGAGCACGCCGGGGATCGAGCCGGCCAGCAGGTTGAGCATCAGCGTCGTGTCGACGTTGCCCAGCGTGAGGTGGCCCAGGCCGGCGATCAGCGTCAGCGGGATCGCGTGCGCGAGGTCGGTGCCCACCAGCTTGCCGGCGGACAGCCGCAGCGGGTAGAGATAGACCAGCATCGCGGTGCCGAGCGCGCCGGCGCCCACCGACGTGAGCGTCACCATCGCGCCCAGCAGCACGCCGCAGGCCACGGTCAGCCAGGGCTGCATGGCCTTGAAGCGCGCGCTGTCGCCGAGGCGCAAGCGCG
>DASQCX010000910.1:0-10243 GCA_035634455.1 Burkholderiaceae bacterium | reverse complement strand
CGCTTCTTCAAGTCCTTGGACATCGCCACCGCTTCCGCCGACGGCCCAAGAGCCGAGCCCGGCAACAGCTTCTTCGGCCGCGTCGCCGGATCCGGCTCGTAGCGCCAGGCATACGCCGCCAGCGACCCGAATTCGTCCCGCAGTTCCAGCACGCGCCGCGCATTGTTGATGGTCGAGACGATCTTGCCGCGATGCCGCACGATGCCCGGATCGGCGACCAGCCGTTCGACGTCGGCGTCGCCGAAACGCACGATCTTCGCGGCGTCGAAATTGGCGAAGGCCTTGCGGAAGCCCTCGCGCTTGTTGAGGATGGTCAGCCAGCTCAGCCCGGCCTGGAAGCCTTCCAGGCAGATCTTCTCGAACAGGCGGCGCTCGTCGGTGACGGGAAAGCCCCACTCCTCGTCGTGGTAGCGGCGGTATTCGTCGCTCGCGCGGCACCACTGGCAGCGCAGCACGCCGTCGTCGTGGGAGAACAGGCCTTCGGGGACAGGGGTGATCGACGTCATGCGGCCATTCTGCAGCGGGTCGCGCGAATCGCCGAGCTGCCGTTTGCCCGATCAAGGGGCCGGCCGCGCCGCCGCTGCCGTTCGTCCGCGAAATCAGCCGTTCGGCGCACGGCGCGGCGACGGTCCGTCGCGCCTGCCTGCAGTTCATCCGGTGCGGCTGGCGCGTCGTCGCACGCCGCTCGCGGGGCGGGCGAGCGCTGTCTACAGTCCAACCATCGCATCACGCAACGCACATACCCCGGAGCCCATCATGACCAAGTCCTTCGCCACCCGCTTCGCCCCCATCGCCCTCGCCGCCCTGCTGAGCACCGCCATGCTGCTCGCCACCAACGCGCTGGCCGGACACCAGTACCGCGTCGCCGTCGCCGCGCAGGAATCGGCGCAGGTCGTGGCGATGGACGTGCAGCGCGTCGTCATCGTCGGCCATCGCAGCGCGCACGCCTGATTTCCCGGCCTCACCAGCCTGTTCGGCTCCGCGCTGCGGGGCCGTTTTTTTTGCGTGCACGACGGCGGCGCGGGCAAGCCCGCGTCACGCGAGCGTCACGAAGCGCTCCCAAGATCGCAGTTCATCGCGGCCCTCCTGCATCGCCATGAACTGGTACTGCGTCATCATCCCGGACGGCGCGCCGCGCCAGACGCGCGCCGTCGACTTCGTCATGGCCCTGCGCTCGGCCTGGCGCGACGCCGGCAAGCCGCAAGGCGCCGCGGCCTTCGTCAACCGCGGCTCGGCCGCGCGCTTCACCTTCCTGCTGTCGCCCGAGGTGGCGCAGCTCGCGCCCGGCCTGCTGCGGCACTACGACGCGCTGGCCTGCGAGCGGGCGCCCAACCTGCAGCGCTACGCGCCGCTGCCGCTCTGAGCGGCGCCGGCGCGCGCGCCGCGCGTCACGCGTCCGCCAGCGCCGCGCGCGACTCGGCAGTGGCGGCGTCGGTGCCCGCCTGCGCCGGCAGCCGCATCAGCGCCTGGCCCATGCGGATGCGCGTGCCCGTCGCGATGCCGTCGACGAACTCGAAGCCCGGCGGCACGAACAGGATGATGGTCGAGCCGTGCTGGAAGCCGCCCATCTCCTCGCCCTTGCCGAAGCGCGCGTCGACGGGGATCTCGTTCGGACCGCGGTACTTCAGGTGCAGCAGCACGTCGGTGAAGCGCAGGCGGATGCTGGCCACGAGGATGGCCGCCACCGGCACGATCGCGATCGGATGGTTGCCGCGCCGCAACCGCGCGCTGAGCACGGCGCGCTCGTTGCGGCAGAACAGGCGCTCGACGCGCTTGAGCGCGATCGGGTTCACGTTCCAGGTGTCGCCGGTGATGTAGCTGACGTGGCTGACGTCGCAGTCGTGCGGCGCGTGGAAGCGGTGGTACATCGCGGACGTCAGCCGCAGCGTGATGAAGCGGCCGTCGCGGTACGGGGCCGGGTCGGTGCCGGGCCCGAACAGGTCCTCCATCTTGTACGGGAAGCCCTTGGCCTGGAACACGGTGGTACCCGACACCGGCCCGCAGGCGCCGACGATGGCGTCGCACGGCGAGGTCAGCACGCCCGGATCGGGGTCGACCGGGCGCGCGCCGGGCATCAGCTCGCGCGTGAAGCAGTCGTGCATGCTGCGGAACTTGCGGGTGCGCGCGTCGCTGAGGTCGAGGTCGGTGAACAGCTTCCACACGCCGATGGAGGCCTTGCTGACGATCGGGTTGCGGATCTTGCTGAACTTGCCCATGAAGTGCGTCAGCGCGATGCGCGGCACGCGATTGGTGAGCAGGAAGTTCAGGTCTTCCTGGGCAAGAAGACGTCGGAATTGCTTTTTCATCAGCTGCTGAAGCGTTGACGCAGCATCTCCCGCAGCAGCCCGCGCCGGATGGTGCGGTTGCTCTGCGCGGGATCGTTCCACCACCAGCCATCTGCCTGCATCTGGACGGCCGCCGCGACGAAGCGGTCGATCACGGCATCGAAGTCGGCGTCGTCGTAGTTCAGGCTGAAGATCAGGCGGCCCGTGCCCACCCAGCTGAGCGCCAGCCCGTGCGCCCGCAGGTAGAACTGCAGCATCCAGTTGTAGCGCGACGGCTGCTCGTACAGCACCGTCCAGATCGACTGGATGTTGGCCACGCGCACCGGAACGCCGGCGGCGGCGAGGCGCTCGTTGAAGCGCGCGGTGCGCTGGTTCCAGCGCTCGTCGACGCCGTCGTACATGGCCTTGACGTCGTCGCGCGACAGGCGCTCGAGGAACACGTTCATCGCGCCCATCACGTACGGGTGCGAGTTGAAGGTGCCGCGGGCAAAGCAGATGTCGGCGGGGCGATCCTCGCGGAAGCGCTTCATCAGCTCGCGCTTGCCGCACACCACGCCCACCGGCAGGCCGCCGCCCAGCGACTTGCCGTAGGTGACCATGTCGGCCTGGACGCCGAAGTACTCCTGCGCGCCGCCGGGGGCGAGGCGGAAGCCGATGAAGATCTCGTCGAAGATCAGCACGATGCCGCGCTCGGTGCAGACCTGCCGCAGCTGCTTGAGCCACTCGGTGTAGGCCGCGCGGTCGAACCGCGCGCGGCGGCCGCTGTCCACCAGCGAGGAGTCGCCCGGCGCCGCCGCGTTCGGATGCAGCGCCTGCAGCGGGTTGACCAGCACGCAGGCGATGTCCTTGCGCGTGCGCAGCACCTTCAGCGTCTCGGCCTTCATCTCCTCCAGCGTGTAGGTCTCGCGCGGCGGCAGCGGGTTGCCGGGGCCGGGCTGCACGTCCTCCCACCAGCCGTGGTACGCGCCGCAGAAGCGGACGAGGAACTTCTTCTTCGTGTGGTAGCGGGCCAGGCGCACGGCCTGCATGACGGCCTCGGTGCCGGACATGTGGAACGACACCTCGTCCAGCCCGGAGATGCGCTGCAGGTGGCGCACGTTGTCCAGCAGCACCGGGTGGTAGGCGCCGAGCACCGGGCCCAGCGCGGCGACGCGCGCGGCGCCTTCGGCGATGCATTCCTTGTAGAAGTCGTAGCCGAACAGGTTGACGCCGTACGAGCCGGTGAGGTCGTAGAAGCTGTTGCCGTCCAGATCCTGCACGGTGACGCCCGACGACGACTGCAGGAAGCTGCCCGTCTTCAGGTGCTTGCGCAGGTAGGGGCTGTACTGGAACGGCACGCGGTAGCTGCCGGTGAACTGCAGGTCGGAGATGCCGCTGCTGGCCTGGGCGGTCAGCGCGGCGCTCCGGGCGAAGCGCTCGGCGTACAGCGCGACCAGCTTGTCGAAGCCGGACCGGCGCCGCTGCTGGAACTCCTCCGGCGCGCCGTCCGAGCCGAAGAAGCGCGCCTCGTCGTAGGCGTAGCCGGGCAGGAAGCTGGCGACGCGCTTGGCCATCTTCGAATGGCCCGTCAGCGAGGCGTGCTTGGCACGCGAGAGTTCGAGCCGGCGCTTGACGCGCGGGGCCATCACGGCCAGCGCGGCAAGCATCAGTGCGGAAAGGGCGAGGGTGGACGGTTCCATGGTTCGCTTCCGGAGCGCTGGATCGCGAGGTCTCAGTGGGCCGCCGTCGGCATCGTCGGCGACGCCACGGACGAGATCATCTGGCCTTGCAGGAGCTTGAGCGGCGCCTTGTGGTACAGGACGATGTCCATGAACGGGTCGGTGATGATCTTGAAGCCCCAGGCCAGACCTTCCGTCACGTTGCGCGTGATGCACAGCTGGATCACGCGGAACACCAGGCCGGCCGCGCCGAGCGACAGCCAGGCGATGCCCACGTCGTGCACGAAGCCGCGGAAGTCCGTGTGCGGCTGGATCAGGCCGCCCAGCGAGGGCGCGAACCACAGCGCGGCCGGGATCGCCACCCAGATCGCCATCAGCACGATCTTGCGCTGGATGTTGTAGCCGGCCTTGACCTCTTCCTTGTACGCGTCGGTGACCTGGTTCACGTCGTCGTAGCCGCGCGGCTCGAAGAAGAAGTGGCCGGCCTGGCGCGTGGTCATCGACACGGTCCACGCGAGGATCGCGGCGATCGCCGGATCGACGAACAGCAGGCCGTACGAGATGCAGAACACGATCGCGCTGATCAGGTGCAGGCTCTGGTTGATCGTGCTGTGGTGGTAGAAGCGATGGTCGTCCCACCGCAGCGTGCGCAGCGTTTGCATGAAGTTGTTCACGTCAGGTCCTCTCGAGAGTTCGCCCGGCTCGGACGACCGCGGCGTGACAGGATGGTGACGTCGAAATATGAAAGGGCCGTGTCGGTCGATGCCATGAATTGACCCGGAACTGTCATCGAATTGTTGTTTGCGCTTGTCATGATCCGCAGCGACCGCAACGAATCGGAGGTTCACTCGTGGACGTTCAGACCGGCCTGCCTCGGCCCCTGCGAATTGCCTGCGTGACCGAAACCTACCCGCCGGAGATCAACGGCGTCGCGATGACGGTGGCCCGCCTGGTGCAGGGCCTGCGCGCGCGCCACCACTGCGTGCGCGTCGTGCGTCCGCGCCAGGCGAGCGACGCCGGCACGGCGACCGTCGACGGCGACTTCCTGGTGCGCGGCGTGCCGATCCCGCGCTACGAGAACCTGAAGATGGGCCTGCCCTGCACGGGCAGGCTGGTCAAGCTGTGGAAGCGCGAGCGTCCCGACGTCGTGCACATCGCCACCGAAGGCCCGCTGGGCCGCTCCGCGCTGATGGCCGCGAAGGCGCTGGGGCTGCCGGTGTGCTCCGAGTTCCGCACCAACTTCCACGCCTACAGCGCGCACTACGGCCTGGGCTTCATGAAGAAGCTCATCCTCGGCTACCTGCGCCGCTTCCACAACGCGACGCAGTGCACGATGGTGCCGACCCAGGCGCTGCACGACCAGCTGCAGCGCGAGGGCTTCCGCGACCTGCTGACCGTGGCGCGCGGCGTCGACACGCGCCGCTTCGATCCCGCTCACCGCAGCGAGCTGCTGCGCGCGCAATGGGGCGCCGGCCCCGACGACCTGGTCGTCACCTGCGTCGGCCGCCTCGCGCCCGAGAAGAACCTGGCGACGCTGGTCACCGCCTTCGACGCGATCCGCCGCCAGCAGCCGCATGCGAAGCTGGTGCTGGTGGGCGACGGCCCGATGCGCAAGGAGCTGCAGGCGCTGTGCCCCGACGCGGTCTTCGCCGGCCAGCGCATGGGCGAGGATCTGGCCGCGCACTACGCGTCGGCCGACCTGTTCCTGTTCCCCAGCATCACCGAGACCTTCGGCAACGTCACGACCGAGGCCATGGCCAGCGGCCTGGCGGTCGTCGCGTTCGACTACGCCGCGGCGCAGCGCGTCATCCGCGACGGCGAGAACGGCGCGCTGGTGCCGTACAACGACGGCGCGGCGTTCGTCGCCACCGCCGCGCGCACCGCGGCCGACCTCGCGCACTGCCGCGTGCTCGGCGCCCGCGCCCGCGCCAGCGTGATGGCGCTGGACTGGGACGGCATCGCGGCGCAGGTCGAGGGCGTGATGGCCTCGGTCATCGCGCGCAAGGCCGAGCCCGCCAAGGACTACGCCTTCGCCCCGGCGCGCCAGTCGTCGGTCTGAACGACGGCGCGGCGATCGCGCACGCGCTCCTGCAGCAGCAGCCAAGCGAGCGCCGCCGCGACGCAGGTGCCGAGCGCGATCATCATCGCGACCAGCGACACGTCGAACGCGCACAGCGCCGAATAGACGCCCAGGCACACCAGCACGCTGGCGTTCTCGTTGCCGCCCTGCACCGCGATCGAGCGGCCCGCGCTCAGCAGCGCGTTGCCGCGATCCTGCAGCAGCGCGTTCAGCGGCACCACCATCAGCCCGCCGACGGCGCCGACGACGATCAGCACCGCCACCGCCAAGTGCAGCTGCGTGAGCAAGGGCACGAGCGTCATCAGCACGCCGAACAGCACGCCCGCGGCCAGCATGCGCTTGGCATGCCTGAGCGGCACCCAGCGGCCGGCGGCCACCGCGCCGGCGATGACGCCCACCGCCACCGCGGCCTGCACGAACGCGGCGCGGTCCAGCGAGAGCTGCATGGTCTCGCGCGCCCAGCGCAGCACCGCGAACTGCAGCGTCGCGCCGACGCCCCAGAAGATCGTCGTCACCGCCAGCGACAACCCGCCGTCACGGTCGCGCCACAGCTTGCGGTTGGCCTGCGCGAAGTCGCGCAGCATCGCCTTCGGGCGCAGCGCGCAGACGTCGTGGCGCACGCCGCTGTCGGGCACGCCCAGGTTGAGCGCGCCGGCCAGCAGGTAGGTGCCCAGCAGGATCAGCAGCGACGGCAGCACCGGGTCGAACGCGTCCGACACGACATGGCTCGCGTGCGCCAGCAGCCACGGGCTGACCAGGAAGCCGCCGAGGCCGGTGCCCAGCAGCACGGCGCAGACGGCGGCCGTCTCGATCCACGCGTTGGCCGCGACGAGCTGGTCGGGCCGCACCAGCTCGGTCGCCAGGCCGTACTTGGCCGGCGCATAGGCCGCGGCGCCGAGCCCGACCACCAGGAACGCGCCGACCGGATGCAGGCCGCAGAGCAGCGCGACCACGCCGGCGATCTTGACGCCGTTCATCCACGCCATCAGCCGCGCCTTGGGGAAGGCGTCCGCGAGCGGCCCGACGAACGGCGCCAGCAGCACGTACGCCGCGATGAACGCGACCTTGAGCATCGGCGCGAGCCAGCCCGGCATCGCGCGCTGCTGCAGCAGGTCGATGGTGACGATCAGCAGCGCGTTGTCCGCGAGCGCCGAGGTGAACTGGGCCGCCAGCAGCAACAGGAACGAGGTCGGCATCAGGCGGCGCGGACGAAGGGAGCGGGCATGGTCGGCATCTCGCGATGGGGATGGCCCGCAAGCATGCGACTTGCGCATGAATCGGCCGTGACAGGATCGCGACAGCGCCGCGCCCGCGCGCCGTGCCGACCTCAGGACGCCGCGTCGAAGTCCGGCACCGGCTCGCCGAGCAGCTTCGCGCGGGCGAACACGTAGGGCACCGAGCCCAGCGCCAGCAACTCGTCGTTGAAGCGGCGCTCCGAATACGCCGCGCCCCACTTCGCCTTCGCGTCGCGCTTGAGGGCCAGGATCTGCTCCTTGCCGGCGAAATAGCAGATCAGCTGCGCGGGCCAGTTGACCGCGCGCAGGATCTCGGGCGACAGCGGCGTCTTGCCCGCCGGCGTCTGCGCGCGCCAGTCGGCGCCCTGCTGCAGCGTCCACGCGCCGGTCTCCATGTTGACGTCGTAGACCACGCGGCGGATGCGGCCGCGCCAGCTCCTGAGCACCGCCACGCGCGTCTCGGCGGCGTCGCCGAAGCCGCCCTGCTCCCACATCTCCTGTTCGGCGTACAGCGCCCAGCCTTCGTTCTGCACCGGATCCTGGAACAGGCTGCGCAGCGGGTCGGCGTTCAGGCGCGCGATGCTCAGCTGCAGGTGATGGCCCGGCAGGCCTTCGTGCGCGGCATAGGGGCCCGTGTCGTCGAGGCGATACAGCGCGGCCTTGCGGACCGTCGTCTCGCGTTCGGCCAGCGACGTCTTCGGGTCGAAGTGCTCGACGTTCCACCAGCCGGTGTCGTCGGCGATGAACGGGGGCGGCGGATTCATGCTGCCGCCGTCGCCGGTGAGCGGCACCATCGCGTCGGGCGTGACGCGCGCCCGCACGGGGCCGACGCCCGCCGGAATGCTCACGAATCCGGCCTTCTCGATCGCGCTGCGGTAGTCGACCTGGATGCGGTCGTACAGCGCCAGCAGCGCGGCCTGGTCGAGCGTCCTGGCCTGCGCCTCGAGCGCGGCCGGCAGCGGCGACTTGCGCGGCAGCCCGGGTTCGAGCGCGGCGATCTCGCCGTCCACGCCCTGGAGTTCCTGCTGCGCCAGCGCGAGCAGCGCGGGCGGCGCCCACGGCAGCAGCTCGGCGTGGCGCAGGCGCCAGGCGTAGTCGTCGGCGCCGATCACGGCGAAGCTGGCGCGATCCTTCACCGCGGCCAGGTCGCGCCGATAGCCGGCCAGCGCGGCGATGGCCGCGTCGCCGTGCGCGACATGGCTGGACTTCAGCACCGCCACGATGCCGTCGACGAGCCCCTCGGCGACGCCGGCATCGACGCCGGTGGGCTTGCACAGGCGGCGCATCTCGCCGACGAGCGCCGGCACCCGCGCGGCCAGGCCGTCGATCGCGTCGATGCGGGACGGCGCGTAGGTGACGATCGCGATCAGCGTGTTGGCCAGCGGCTCCAGCCAGGCGCCCGGCCGATGCCGGTACAGGCGCTCGACCTCCAGCTCGCGATCGATGCGCTCGGCGTTGGCCTCGACCCAGCGCACGTCGATCTGCTGGTCGACGCTCCACTCGCGCCACGGCAGCGCCCGCAGCGCGGCGATGTCGGCATGCAGGCGGCGCGTCATGTCGGCCAGGTGGGCCGGCGCGTACGAGGGCACGCGGATCGCGTCGTCGACCAGGCCGGCCTGGGCCGCGAAATCGGGCGTGTGTTCGGTCTGCACTTGCACGACGTCGCGCGCGATCGCCACGAAGCGGGCGTCGCCGGGAATGGGCAGCGTGGCCAGCCGCGGTGCGGGTGCGGCCGCGGCGAGGCCGCACGACAAGGCGAGGGGAAGGACGGCGAAGCGAAGCATCGGTGCGATGAAAACCGGACAGTCCGTGACGATACCTCCCAGGGCATGGCAGGCGATCGGCAGGGACGAAAAACCCTCCCGGGCCGGGGCACGGGAGGGTTTGCAGCGGCAGTCCCGCGCGGGGACCGCGCCGTCGGGTCGCGCTCAGAACTTGTAGGACGCGGTCGCCGTGAACGTGCGGCCCAGCGGACTCGCGTAGCGGCCGTCATAGCCGCGCGCGTTGCCCGTGCCCGACTGGTCGATCAGCGAGAACGGCGGGTTGCGGTCGAACAGGTTCTTGATGCCGGCCGTGAACGACAGCGCCTTGGTGGCGTCGTACTTCTCCTGGAAATCGAAGGTGGCGTACGAGCTCACGCGGCGGTTGGCGCTGTCGGCAGAGCAGTTGCTGGAGTCGCCGCTGAAGCCAGACGTGGTGTCGTAGCAGTAGTCCGAGTAGTCGTCCTTGTAGCCCGGCTTGAAGTTGAAGGCGACGGTGTGCGTGAACTTGCCCTGCTGCAGCGAGGTGGAGGCGTTGAGCTGGTAGCGGAACGTCACCTTGCCGTCCTCGCCGACCTTGTTCATGTCGTTGACGTAGCCGGCGGTTCCCGGCTGCTGGTAGTCGGCGCGCAGCATCCACGTCACGTGCCCGCGGGTCGACAGGCGGCCGACGGGCGTGTCGATGCGGCTCTCGCCGTCGAAGTCCAGGCCCTGGTAGAACGCGTTGCCGGTGTTGATGGGCTGCGACAGGAAGGTCAGCGTGGGCGCTCCGGTGGCCGGATCGTCGACGATCGAGAACAGGTACGAGTACGCCGCCATGTCCTTGAACGCGGTGTTCTCGGTGATCGTGTTGATCTGGTCGTGGATGCGCACGGTCCACAGGTCCGTGCCGAACGAGAACGCCGGCGACGGCTCGACGCGGAAGCCCAGTGTCCATTGCTGCGAACGCTCGGGCTTGAGGGCGCCGGCGCCGGTCGCGGGGTTGCCGCCCGCCTGCTCGTTGTACTCGAACGCGGTGCTGTGGCAGTACTGGGCCAGGTCGTCGGGGACGTTGGACGAACAGGTCTCCATGCCCGTGACGCCGTAGAACTCCAGCGGGCTGCTGACGTCGCCGATGGTCGGCACCTTGAAGCCGGTGCCGAACGAGCCGCGCAGCAGGAGCTGGTCGATCGGGCGGAACGCGCTGCTCAGCTTGAATGTGGTCGCGGAGCTCTTCTTGCCCTGC
>DASQCX010000909.1:0-2265 GCA_035634455.1 Burkholderiaceae bacterium | reverse complement strand
TGGGCCAAACGCAGATGTTGGAGCCTGGGAAACTGTTTCACATTCGCCGGGTGGGTCTCCAGAATCCGCCCCATTATGGCCGCGTGGGGGTTCCGCAACAAACCGGGACCGCCATCGCCGGCGAGTCCAGCCCGCCGCAAGCGGGGAGCAGGCGCCCCCCTTTACCTCGGCAGTATAATGGATGGATACGTCGGCGCGGCCTGTCCGTCCGAGAACTCGATCCCTCACTCTCCCAGCGCGAGGTGCTCTGCCCATGACGCCCAAACCCCTTAGCGACGCCGTCAACAAAGGCTTCGCCTACCTCATCAATCAGCAGCACGCCGGCGGCGGCTGGTGCCAGGGCGGCGGCTGGCGCATGGGCGCCAAGGGTGGCCGCGTCGAAGGTCCCAACGTCGAGGACCCCGCCGACCTCGCCAACAGCTGCGTCGCCGCCCTCGCCCTGCTCCGCGGCGGCCACACGCCGCGCGACGGCGAATACTGTACGCAGATCCGCCGCGGCCTCGACTTCATCGTCACCAGCGTCGAGCGCTCCGACACCGAGTCGCTCTACGTCACCGACCTGCGCGGCACCCAGGTGCAGCACAAGATCGGCGAGTACGTCGATACGTTCCTGACGGCGATGGTGCTGGCCGAGGCCAAGGGCCAGATGCCCGACGACGCGGGCGAGACGCGGCTGTCGGCGGCGCTGGACAAGGTCATCGCCAAGATCGAGCGGCACCAGCAGGCCGACGGCACCTGGAACCTCAGCGGCTGGGCGCCGGTGGTCGGTTACGGGCTGGCGTCGGCCGGCCTCAACCGCGCCAAGCAGCGCGGCGCCAAGGTGTCCGACGAGGTGCTGCAGCGCGCCGAGAAGAACTCGCGCGCCCAGTACGACCGCGGCTCGAAGTCCTACGGCATGGGCGGCTCGGCGGGCGTGCCGCTGTACGGCACCGCCAGCCACCTGGGGTCGCGGCAGAAGACCGTCGATAGCTACCAGGCCGAGAAGATGGCCCTGAAGCGCACCCTGGCGGCCGGCGAGATGCCGACGGCGGAGGCGGTGCAGGCGAAGGCGAAGGTCGATTACCTCGACGACATGGAGGCCCACCACGACGCCGACATGCGCGACCAGTACGAGCAGCTCAAGAGCGCCGCGTTCGTCAGCGGCTTCGGCTCCAACGGCGGCGAGGAGTTCCTCAGCTACCTGCATATCAGCGAATCGCTGCTGAGCAAGGGCGGCAAGGAGTGGGAGGACTGGGACAGGAAGATGACCGAGAACCTGGAGCGCGTGCAGAACGCCGACGGCTCCTGGGCCGGCAACCACTGCATCACCGGGCGGACCTTCTGCACGGCGACGGCGCTGCTGGTGCTGATGGCCGACCGCGCCCCGCGGCCCGACGCCGTCGTCGAGCCGACCGTGAGCGCCCCCGTCGCGTAAGGCAGCTGTCTTGCTCCCCTCTCCCCGTACTCGGCGAGGGGCGTGTGCGTGCGCGCGCAATGCAATCCAGTCGAGCCCCCTCACCCCCGACCCCTCTCCCTCGAAGGGAGAGGGGAGTGTTTTTCGGAGACCGCCCTTGTCCTCCCACGACATCGACCGCGCGCTCGCGTCAGCGGCCCGCTGGCTCCTTGGCCGCCAGGCGCCCGACGGCGCCTGGCGGTCGGAAACTTACGGCGTCTTCAAAGAGGGGGACGCGCTGACGCCGCTGGCGGTTAACATGCTGCTCGACTGCGACGATGAGGCCGTGATCGGCGCCGCCCGCCTCGGGGCCGACTACCTCGCGGCGATGGCCCGCGCCGACGGCTCCATTGTCCCCGGGCCGCACGGCCTCGCTTACCCCGTCTACACCGCCGCGCTCGCCGTGCGCGCGCTGTGCCGCCTCGGCGGCCCGGAGTACCGCGGCGCCGCGGACGCCTGGCTCTCCTTCCTGCTCCAGCGGCAAATGACTGAGGATCTCGGCTGGTCGCCGTCGGACCGCGAGTACGGCGGCTGGGGCTACGCGCACGGCCCGCCGAGAAAACCGGCCGCGGGCCAGACGGCCAACCCGGCGGCGCTGCCGAACCTGTCGGCGACGGCGTTCGCGCTGGAGGCGCTGCGCGCCGCCGGCCGCCCCGGCGACGATCCGGCCTTCCGGCGCGCGATGCACTTTATCTGCAACTGCCACAACTTCGCCGACGACCCCGCCGGCCGCGACCCCGCCTTCGACGACGGCGGCTTCTTCTTCGTCCTGGGCGACCCGCCGCGCAACAAGGCCGGCGTCGCGGGGACGGACCGCCGCGGCCGCGAGCGCT
>DASQCX010000908.1:0-5601 GCA_035634455.1 Burkholderiaceae bacterium | reverse complement strand
GCGGTCGGCTCGGCGCTGTCGGCCTACCTCGGCGGCGGCAGCGATGCGGTCACCGGCAACAACGTCGGCGGCGGCCAGGTCACCGACGACGACGTCGCGTTCGTCTGGCTGAACGACCAGTCGCAGCGCGCGGCCGCGAAGGCGGTGCTGGAGGCGTCGACCGCGTGCCCCGCCGTCGATCCGGCCAGCAAGACGGTGGCGGCCGTGGCCCCGCAGGTCTGCGCCGACAACGGCGGCGCCGTGACCGACCTCGCCGCCGTGCCCTGGAAGTTCGGCGATCCCGCCGACGGCCGCACGCCGGACTTCATGGTGCAGCCCAACCCGGGCGTGATCTACACCACGAGCCGGTCCAAGGACATGGAGCACGGCGGCGCCGCGCCCGACGACAGCCATGTCGCGCTGCTGGTCTCGCACCCGTCGCTGGAGGCGCGCACCGTCGACCGCCGCGTGCAGACGACGCAGGTCGCGCCGACCGTGCTGCGCGCCCTCGGCCTGGAGCCGCGCCTGCTCGACGCCGTGCGCAAGGAAGGCACGCGCGTGCTGCCGCATGCGCTGCCGGGCGATCGCGACGACGACAACTGAGCCGTCGCCGCGCGGTCCCGCGCGCACGGGATCGCGCGACGGGCTGGCGCGTGCCCCCGGCGCCGCGCCGGCCGCGGTCTCCGGTTGCAGCGCGCATGGACGTCCGCGCCCGCCGGGCCTACCATGGGCGGGAGCCGGATTGTCTTGCCGTGCGCGCCGGGCAGCGTGTCGAGGTCTTCACGCCCCGCGTGGCCGCGGAAGGAGCTTCGCCATGATCGGGACGTTCATGTTCGCGCTGCTGCTGGTCTTGCTGCTGCTGGTGCTGGCGGCCTCCGTGCGCGTGCTGCGCGAGTACGAGCGCGGCGTCGTCTTCATGCTCGGCCGCTTCCTGGCGGTCAAGGGGCCGGGCCTCGTGCTGCTGATCCCGGCGCTGCAGCAGATGGTGCGGGTGAGCCTGCGCCTGATCGTGATGGACATCCCCAAGCAGGACGTCATCACGCGCGACAACGTCTCGGTCAAGGTCAACGCGGTGCTGTACTTCAAGGTCGTCGACCCGGAGCGCGCCGTGATCCGCGTCGAGAACTTCCTGGCGGCCACCAGCCAGCTCGCGCAGACCACGCTGCGCGCCGTGCTCGGCAAGCACGAGCTCGACGAGCTGCTGTCCGAGCGCGACCGCCTCAACCTCGACGTCCAGCGCATCCTCGACGCCCAGACCGACTCCTGGGGCATCAAGGTCACCAACGTCGAGATCAAGGACGTCGACATCGACCTGACGATGGTGCGCGCCATCGCGCGCCAGGCCGAGGCCGAGCGCGAGCGGCGCGCCAAGGTGATCCACGCCGAGGGCGAGCTGCAGGCCGCCAGCAAGCTCAGCGAGGCCGCCGAGATCCTCGGGCGCCATCCGCAGGCGCTGCAGCTGCGCTATCTCGAGACGCTCACCGTCATCGCCGCGGACAAGAACTCGACCATCGTGTTCCCGCTGCCGCTGGACATCGTCGGGCCGCTGCTGGAAGCCGCGAAGGGGCGGCTCGCGGCGCCGCCGGCCGGGTGAGGCGCGTGGCCATGGCCAGCGCCCATGCATCGCTGACGCTGCAGCTGCTCGAATGGGTGGCGGAACGGCCGCGCTCCCGCTCGGAGCTGATGATGGCCTGGAAGTCGAGCTGCCCGCGCCTGTCCATCTGGGAGGACGCGTGCGCGGACGGGCTGCTCGGATGCGGGGCCGGCAACGGCGACACCATCGTGCTCACCGAAGAGGGACGGCGCTGCCTGCGGGCGCGCGTGGCGCCGGACTAGGACGACGGCGCCTGGCGCCTCACCAGCCGTAGGTGGCCGACAGCGAGGCGAAGGTCGCGTGCCCGCCCTGGTCGCTGGTGCCGCGTCCCACGCCGGGGGTCACGCGCCAGCCGGGTGCCACGTCGATGGCGGCCTTCAGTTCCGCGCTGTGCAGCGCGCCGGCGTCGTCGTGCACCTGGCCGGTGGTGTACTCGCCGGACAGCGCGACCTTGGACCAGCGATAGGTGGCGCCCACCTGCGCGCTGCGGTCCAGGGCCGCCTCGTCGCGGTTGACGACGGACGAGGCGCCGAGCAGGGCCTGCGCCAGCAGGGGATTGGCGCCCAGCAGGCCGCCCGTGGACGCCGTCGCCTGGGTGCTGCTCCTGTAGTGGTTGCGCGCGACGGCCCCGTACACGCTGACGTGCTCGCTCACCTGCAGCGCGCCGTGCATCCCGACGCCGGTGCCCGCGACCCGGGCCTGCGCGGGAACCGCGGTGGCGCCGCCTTGCCCGCCGGCCATCGCGACGGTGCCGGACGCCCGCGAGCGCCGGTGCGTGACGTCCAGGCCCACGTCGTTGCCGTCCTGTCGCCAGTCCAGCGACGAGCCCCAGTCCGACTGCCGGTAGCGGCTGCCGTCGAAGCGCTGGCTCGTGCTGACCGCGAGCTGCAGCGACTTGCCGGCGATGCCCGCGCCGCCCGTGAGGATGGCCGGGCGGCGCCCGCCCGCGGCCGGGTCGCTGCGCGACGCCCCGGCGCCCGCCTGCACCCAGGCCCGCCGGCCCACGGGCAGGCTGAGCGTCGACAGGACCTGCTGGTTGCCGTGCCCGTCGGCCTGGGCGCCGGCGCTGACGTAGCGCATGCCGTCGTTGGGGGCGGGCGCGTCGGCCCGGGCGGACAGGGGGCCGGCGGCCAGGGCCAGCAGGGTGATCGCGGTGGCGACGTTCGGCGCGCGGGATGGTGTGCTCATGGACGGGGCTTCGAGGAGTTGCGGTTCACACCTGCTCAACGATTCCGGACGCCCTTTTCTTCCCGCTGTTGCAAATGATTTCGTCCCGCTGCGCGAAGACCTCCTGTCCGCGCGGCGCGAAATCCCGGCGGTCCGCCGCGGCGCGCGTCGGCGCCTGCCCGTCGCCTAGTCGTGACCGTTCGACGGCCGGCTTGCGCCCTCGTCGCGCGGGCGGGGCCGCTCGCCGCGCTGCTCCTGCGGCTGCCGGGGCTGTTCGCCTCGTTGCTGGGCCTGCGCGCGCTGCGCTTGTTCCTGCTGCGCCCGCTGCTGGGCCTCCTGCTGCGCGCGTTGCTGCTCGGCTCGCTGAGCCTGCTCCTGTTGCGCGCGCTGCTGATCGGCGCGTTGCTGCGCCTGCTGCTGCGCGCGTTGATCGGCCTGTTGCTGCGCACGCTGCTGGGCTTCCTGCTGGGCGCGCTGTTGCTCGGCCCGCTGCGCCTGCTCCTGCTGGGCCCGTTGCTGCGCTTGTTGTTGCGCGCGCTGCTGCGCTTCCTGCTGAGCCCGCTGCTGCTCGGCTTGCTGGCTGCGTTCCTGTTGCGCGCGTTGCTGTTCGGCCTGCTGCTGGGCGCGTTGCTGTGCCTGCGCCTGTTCCTGCTGGGACTTCTGCTGCTGCGATTGCGCCTGCTGCGCGCGCATCTGCTCGGCGCGCTGGGCCTGTTCCTGCACCGCGCGTTGCTGCGCCTGTTCCGGCTGCGCGCGTTGGTCGGCTTGCGGCGACGGGCGCGCGCCCTGCGGGCCGGCGGCGGGCATGTGCGCGGTGTCGACGTCGCGGCCGTTGGCGCGGGCCTGGCGGGCCTCGGTCGGCGTCATCGGCGCGTGGGCCATCTGGGCGCGCTGGGCCTGTGTCACGTCGGCGGCGACGTGCGTCGGGACGGCCGGCAGGCCCTGCACCTTCTGCGGCGCGGGCAGGGCGGCCACCGTGCGGCCCGGCACGTAGGCCGGCATCGCGGTGCGCGACACCGGCACCGGCGCACGCGCGGCGACCTGCGGGCGCTGCGCGGCGGCCAGCGCGGCACGGTGCGGCACCTCGGCCTGGAACGCGCGGCCGCTGGCGGTCGCGCCGGCCGGGGCGATCACGGTCACGTTGGTGATGTTGCGGATGTTGGTGACCGAGTAGTTGGTCACGCGGTTGTCGTTGATGGTGTGGCGCGCATCGATCGTCACCGGGGCGGAGACGCGCATGCCCACCGCCAGCACCGGCGGCGCGCTCACCACCACCGCCGGCGGCGTGCCGATCGGCGCCGGCACGATCAGGCCGGGACGCGAACCCGGCGGCGGCGGCACGAAGATGCCGACCGGGCCTTCGGGCGGCGGCCCGATCACGACGCCCTCGTTGACGTAGCCCCAGGCGATGGGGCGGTCCATCGGCGGCGCGACGAACTCCACGTCGGGCTGCGACCAGTAGCCGGGGATGAAGATGACGCGCTCGGCGCGATGCTCGTAGTACGGCTGCACCCACACGTACTGCGGCTGCGGCGGATCCATCCAGCGGCCCGCGCACCACACCCAGTCGCCCTGCCAGGTCCAGTAGCCGCCGGTCCAGACGGCATACGGGTCGGGCTGCGGCGGCACGTCCTCGACCAGCATCGGCGGCGGCGCCCACGCGACGGCGACGGGCTCGGGCTCGTAGACCGGCGGATCGATGAACACGCTGATCACGGCGCCGAGGTCGTACAGCCAGCCGGGCTCGGCGGCGCTGACGCCGACGTCGACCGATACCTGCGCCTGCGCCGCGCCGGCGGCCGCCAGGCCGAACGCGGCCGCGATCGACAGCGCCACGACAGGTCGGCGCAAGCTGAGGGGAGGTCTGCGGAAATTCCGGATCATGGTCGTCTCCTGCGGTGGTTCGAGGGCGAGCGCCGGCAAGAGCGCTCACTATGCCTGCAAGTCGGCATTCCCTGTGCCGCCTGCCGGTCCAACGCCGCAGCGGCAGCCGGCGCTGTCGGACAAGGCCGCATGCTGCGGTCGAGCAGGATGTCCGCGGTGGAGCAGGCCGTCGCCGCGGTCGGGCTGCATCGGCGGACCCGCGCGCCGGGCCGCGGGTCGCGTGGGCGTGCGCTCATGCGCGTGACGCGCGCGCGGGCCCCGAAACGAACGAAGGCCCGCGCGGGCCTCCTGGGGGCCGGAGGCCTCCCGGCCTCCGGCGCGGCCATCCCAACGACGGCCTTGTTCGCGGAATCAGTTGCTCAGAGCTTGTCGACGAAGTCGTCGCGGCGGTTCTGCGACCAGCACGACTCCTCGTGACAGCTGGCGCGCGGCTTTTCCTTGCCGAAGCTGGTGGCCTCGACGCGGTCGCCGGACACGCCCAGCACGCCGAGCTGCTTGCGCACGGCCTCGGCGCGCTTCTGCCCGAGGGCCAGGTTGTACTCGGAGCCGCCGCGCTCGTCGGTGTTGCCCTGCACGGTCAGCTTCGCGCGCGGGTTGGCCTTCAGGAAGTCGGCCTGGGCGTGCAGCGTGCCGTCGTAGTCGGACTTGACGACGAACGAGTCGAAGTCGAAGAACACGCTCTTGGATCCCAGGTCGGCCATCTGCTGGCGCAGCCGGGCGGCGAGCGCCTGGGCGTCGTCGACATGCGCCGGCACCGGGGCGGGCGCGGGGGCGGCGGCGACGGGCGCGGGGGCCGGCGCCGGAGCGGGGGCCGGCGGCGCCTTCGGGGCGGTGCTGCAGGCAGCCAGGAACGACAGGGTCAGGGTGATGCTGAGGGGAGAGATGCGCACGGGGATCCTCGATGGTGGCCGGGAGGTCGCCCGAAGCCGGTGCGCGGGCACCGGTCGAGCTGCCGAGGGATTTTGGGCGTGCTGTCT
>DASQCX010000907.1:0-3784 GCA_035634455.1 Burkholderiaceae bacterium | reverse complement strand
AACGCAGCATCTGTAGCGAGCCTCAAGACCCAGCCAGTCACCGCATCAGCGCTGACTTGCGATCAGCGAAGCCTGCCATTCTATGCCAGCTCCTCAACAGAACGCAAGCACTTTGCAAAAATCTTCCAGAAGAGACGCGGCCACCCTCCTCCCACCCTCCTCAATAGACAGGCTGGACAGACGCGGCGCGCACCTCTGGAATGCAAAAGGCGCCGCTTCGCGGCGCCCTCGCCCCGCGCATCCGTTGGCGCTACAGCCCTTCAGCCGTCCGCACCGCGATGATCTGCACCTCGGCCCGTCCTTCGCGCGGGCGATGGCGCAGCCACCAGACGCTGCCCTTCTTGATCGTCCACGGATCGCCGCTGAGCGTCGTCTCGCCCGCCATCAGGTAGGCGGCGACGCGGCCCAGCGTGGGCTGGTGGCCGACCACCAGCACCGCCTCGCGGGAGTCCGGCCAGCGCGTGGCCGCCAGCAGGCCCTCGACGTCGCCGTCCGGCGCCAGCGCCAGCGACTTCTTCACGCGACGCCCCAGCGGCGCCACCGTCTGCAGGCAGCGCTGCGCGGGGCTGCAGAGAACGCGCGCCGAGTCGGGCAGGAACTGGTTGAGCCAATCCGCCACGCGGCGCGCCTGGCGCTCGCCCTTGGGAGTCAGCGCCCGCTCGAGATCCGCCTGCGGATCGTCGAGATGATCGCCGGCTTCGGCGTGTCGCCACAGGATCAGGTCCATCGTCGTCGCTCCGGAATGGGGTTGCCTACTTGGCGCGGAAGCGGGCCATCAGGGCCTGCTGCGCACTCACGCCATCGGTGACTATGCGTTCGTACTTCCCATTGGACTGCAAGGACCATGCATCCCGTGTGTCATGCAGGTAAGGCACCAGGCATTCGTCGATCACCCGCTGGCGCAGCGCCGGATCGTTGATCGGCCAGGCCAGCTCGATGCGCCGGAGCATGTTGCGCAGCATCCAGTCGGCGCTCGACAGGTACAGCGCCTCCTCGTCCTCCGACTCGCCCCAGCGCAGGTAGATGATGCGCGAGTGCTCCAGGAAGCGGCCGACCACCGAGCGCACGCGGATGTTGCCGGTCAGGCCCTCGATGCCCGGCGGCAGCTGGCAGGCGCCGCGCACGATCAGGTCGATGGGGGTGCCGGCCTGGCTCGCCGCGACCAGCGCGTCGATCAGCGCCGGGTCGGTCAGCGCGTTGACCTTGACGACGATGCGCGTCGGCTTGCCCGCCCGCGCGGCGTCGGCCACCTGCGCCATGAGCACCAGCAGCCGCTTGCGCAGCACGAACGGCGCCGTCAACAGCTGGCGCGGCGGCTTCATGCGCGTGAGGCTGGCGATCTGCTGGAAGATCTGGTCGGCGTCGGCCGTGATGCCGTCGTCGGCGCTGAGGTAGCCGACGTCGGTGTACAGCCGCGCCGTCTTCGGGTTGTAGTTGCCGGTGGACAGGTGCACGTAGCGGCGCAGCCGCGGCCCGCGCGGCGAGGATTCGCGCCGCGTCACCAGCAGCAGCTTGGCGTGCGTCTTGAAGCCGACGATGCCGTAGACCACCTGCGCGCCGACCGCCTCCAGGCGCTCGGCCCAGTTGATGTTGGCCTCCTCGTCGAAGCGCGCCTTCAGTTCCACGACGACCATCACCTCCTTGCCGCGGCGCGTCGCCTCGAGCAGCAGGTCCATCAGCACCGACTTCTCGCCGGTGCGGTAGATCGTCATCTTGATGGCCAGCACCTGCGGATCCAGCACCGCCTCGCGCAGGAACTCGACGACCGGCTCGAAGCTCTCGAACGGGTGGTGCAGCAGCACGTCGCCCTCGCGCAGGCGGTCGAACATCGAGCCCGTGCGCGGCAGGCGGCCTTCCGGCCACGACGGCTCGTAGGGCGCGAAGCGCAGCATCGGGCCGTGCGGCGGGTCGACGGCGAGGTCGATCAGCTCGTTCAGGCGCACCAGGTTGACCGGCCCGTTGACGCGATGCAGCGCCGCCTCCGGCAGGTCGAACTGCGCCAGCAGCAGGCGCCACAGCTCTTCGGGACAGGTGTTGACGACTTCCAGGCGGATGGCGCGGCCGTAGTGGCGCGTCGTCAGCCCGCGGCGCAACGCCTGGCGCAGGTTGCGCACGTCGTCCTCGTCGACTTCGAGGTCGGAGTCGCGCGTGACGCGGAACTGCGAGAACGACTCCACGATGCGCCCCGGGAACAGCTCGGCCAGGTGCGCGCGGATCACGCTGGTCAGCAGCGCGAAGTGCTGCTCGCCCTTGGGGCAGACCTCCGCCGGCAGCTTGATGACGCGCGGCAGCACGCGCGGCACCTTGACGATGGCGATGGTGTTCTCGCGGCCGAACGCGTTGCGCCCGCCCAGCTGCGCGATGAAGTTCAGCGACTTGTTGGCCACCTGCGGGAACGGGTGCGCCGGGTCGAGCCCGACCGGCACCAGCAGCGGCCGCACCTCGCGCTCGAAGAAGCGCTCCACCCACTCGCGCTGGCCCTCGGTGCGCTCGGCGTGGTTGACGATGCGGATGCCGTGCAGGGCCAGCGACGGCATCACCTGCTCGTTGAACACGGCGTACTGCTCCTCGATCAGCGCGTGCGCCTCGTTGGAGATCACGGTCAGGTCGCGCAGCGCGTCGCCCGCGCCCGAGGCCCGAACCAGTTCCAGGACGTCGGCGAAGCGCACCTCGAAGAACTCGTCGAGGTTGGACGACACGATGGTGACGTAGCGCAGCCGTTCCAGCAGCGGGACGTCGGCGCGCAGGGCCTGGGCCAGGACGCGGCGGTTGAATTCGAGGATCGAACGCTCGCGATTGAGCAGGGGCAGCCGCGGTGCCGGGGCGGCCGTGGGGACGTCGGTCATCGCCTCAGTTTATGAAGCTTTGATGACAATTTGGAGACAAGGGCCCGGGCTTACCCGGGGAAAGGGTGCGTGCAGGCGGCTTTTCCGCTCGACGGCAAGGTTCGCCGACGCCGCTCAGCGCGCCGCGACGCCCACCAGGTCGGCGCCCAGCGCGCCGGCCACGAGTTGCAGGCTCACCGCGCCGCCCTCGGCCGCGCGCTTCCAGACCGCCTCGTCCACGCACTCGTCCAGCGGACGCGGCACGGCGCCCGCAGCGGCGTCGGCGCTGGCCACGACCAGCCGGAACCGGCAGTCGGCGTCGGCGGCTTCCGGCACGCGGCGCGACACGACGCCCGCCTCCGTGCGTGGCGCGCCGCTCAGCGCCGTCCACGTCGCGGGGATCGCCTGCGACACCAGCAGCCACGACAGCAACGTCGCCGTCACCATCGCGAAGCCCATGAACAGCGCCTTGCCGCCGCGGTCGAACTCGCGCTCGGCGTCCGCCTGCGACCGCGCGAGCGCGACCAGGCGCGTGAAGCCGGCGCCGGCCAGCAGCGCCAGGACGGGCGCGGCGATGCGCAGCCACGGCACCGGCTGGAAGCCCGGATGGCGCGCCAGGCCCCAGGCGACCCACAGCGCCGCCACCCCGAGCACGGCGCCCAGCGCCCTGCCCCGGAGCACGAAGCCGCGGCCTTCGGACGCGCTCATCGCTGCCGCTCCAGACAGGTTGCGTGCGCGCGCACGCGCGTGACGCGACGCGCCCGCGAGAGCGTGGCCATCAATGCGCCTCGTCCCAGTTCGGCCCGATGCCCACCTCGGCGATCAGCGGCACCGACAGCTGCGCCACGCCCGCCATCAGCTTCGGGATCTCCGTCTTCGCCCACTCGATCTCGGCGTCGGGCACCTCGAAGACGAGTTCGTCATGCACCTGCATCACCATGCGCGTGCCCTTGCCCTGC
>DASQCX010000906.1:0-1764 GCA_035634455.1 Burkholderiaceae bacterium | reverse complement strand
GTCGGGCACGTCCTTCACGACGTAGCCCGCGTCGCTGAGGAGCCGCTTGGGCTGCTGGTCGACTTTCTGGCCATGCTGCATGGAACAGGCCGAATGATAGGCGACGGCGAGCGACCGGGCGGTCACGTTCGCGAGACCGAGGTCCAACATGAACTCGCTGACATCCTTGGCGAGTTTCGACACGCGCTCGGCCTTGTCTTTCCACGCCGCGTCGTGCTCGAACATCGCGCCATAGTCCTTCACCGTCGTGCCGCAGCCCGAGGCGTTGATCACGATGGCGTCAAAGTCCTGGCTCAACCAAGCGTCGATGTTGCGCTTGGCGAGCTCGAGCGCGCGCTCGTTGTGGCCGATATGCTGTACCGCGGAGCCGCAGCAGCCTGAGCCTTCGACATTCACCATCTCGACGCCGTGGCGGGTCAGCAGCCGCACCGTCGCTTCGTTAACCTCCGGCGCCAGCACTTGCTGGCCGCAGCCCGGCATCAGCGCCACGCGCTTGCGGCGCGGGCCGACCGCGGCGAAGGTCTGCGGCCGGTCGACCGGCGACGGACCCGCGATCCGGTCGGGCAGCGCATCGATCATTGCCCGCAGCCGCCGGAAGAAGGTGGCGCCGCCGGGATCGCGGCTGGTCGACGGCAGCAGCGCCGCGAGCGGCTTGGCCAGCCGGCCGAGCAACACCATCGAGCGGAACAGCGCCGGCCGCGGCATCAGCACCGCCAGCAGGCCGCGCAGCAGGCGATCGGGCAGCGCGCGCGTGTATCGCCGCTCGATGTGATGGCGACCATGATCGACCAGGTGCATGTAGTTCACGCCCGACGGGCAGGTCGTCATGCACGAGAGGCACGACAGGCACCGATCGACGTGCCGCACTTCCTGCGCCGTCGGCGCACGGTCGCCCTCAAGCATCGCCTTGATGAAATAGATCCTTCCGCGCGGGCTGTCGCGCTCGTCGCCCAGCAAGACGAAGGTCGGGCACGTCGCGGTGCAGAAGCCACAATGCACGCACTTGCGCAGGATGTGCTCGCTGCGCGCGGTCTCGGGGTCGGCCAACTGGGCCAGGGTGAAGTTGGTCTGCATCAGCCCATCCGCCCCGGATTGAACAGGCCCTTGGGATCGAAGCTCTCCTTCACCCGCTGCGAGAGAGCGGCCAGCGCCGGCGGCCGCGGCTGGAACACCGGCACGGCGGCGCGCAGGACTTCGGGCGCGCGGATCAGCGTGGCATGGCCGCCGGTCGTGCCGAGGGCGGCGCGCACCATCGCATGGTCGGCATCGGCGCTGGGCGGCAGGGCCAGCCAGACGAGACCACCCGACCAGTCGTAGAGCACCTTCAGCTCGGGCTGGTGGGTGCGGATGCGCGAGACGATCGCCGGGCCCTCGCTCGGCGGGCAGGACAGGCGCCACACGATCCCGTCGGCGCCGGCGTCGAGCGGCACGGCATCGCGCACCTCGCGCCAGAAGGCACGGCTGGCGAGCGTATCGAGTTCCTCCATCGCTGCGGCGCTGTCAGTCAGCAGCTCGCGCAGGGCCTTCAGACGTGCCTGGACCGAGGGCGCGACGCCCTCGACGCGCAGCGCCGTGGTGCCGCGGAGATGGGCGGCGCCGGAAACCTCGTGCGGGCTGCCCATGGCGGCGCACATCGCCTTGACCGCCGCGCCGTCGTTGAGGCCCTTGAGCAGCAAGGTGGCGGTCTGGTCGGGCGCGGGCAGCACCTTCACCGAGACCTCGTCAAGCACCGCGAGCGTGCCCCACGAGCCGGCCAGCAGCTTG
>DASQCX010000905.1:0-6483 GCA_035634455.1 Burkholderiaceae bacterium | reverse complement strand
CGTCGGCGACGTTGAACGCCGCCGTGAAGCCGATCTTCGTCGCGGCCTCGGCCGCCAGCGCCGAGCGCTTGCCGCTGCGGCACAGCAGCAGCAGGACGTCGCTCTTGCCGACGCGCGCCTCGAGCTCGCGCAGGAAGCGCGGGTTGCGCGTCAGCGCGGTGCCGCTGGCCCAGGCGACGTGGATGCTGCCCGGCACGTAGCCGACGAACTTGCGCTCCTCGCTGGAGCGCACGTCGACCAGCACCGCGCGCCCCGATTCGACCAGCGCCCAGGCCTCGACCGGCGGCACGCTGCCGGCGAACGGCAGGCCCCGGGCGCGGGCGTCGCGGATCGCGTTCTCGAGAAGGATGTCTTCGGGCGTGTCGGCGAGCAGGGCGGACATGGCGGTTCCGTGATGGTGGCTATGGACGGCAGGTTAGGCCGTCCTCGCCCCGACGTGAAATGCTCATTCCGACCTTGCATAGGCGCGCAGCGAGTCTGGCCGCGCGGCCGCGGCGCGGGTCAGGCCGTGCGCGCGAAGGGGGTGCGGATGTCCGCCAGGAACTGCTGCGCGCGCGGATGCTTCGGGTGCTCGAAGAACTCGTGCGGCTCGGCGCGCTCCAGGATGCGGCCCTGGTCCATGAACAGCACGCGGTGCGCGACGTCGCGCGCGAAGCCCATCTCGTGCGTGACGATGACCAGCGTCATGCCGTCGCGCACCAGGCCCTGCATCACGAGCAGCACCTCGCCCACCATCTCCGGGTCGAGCGCGCTGGTGGGCTCGTCAAACAGCATCAGCGGCGGCTCCATCGCCAGGGCCCGCGCGATCGCGACGCGCTGCTGCTGGCCGCCCGACAGCTCGGCCGGCCACGCATTCGCCTTGTGCGCGAGCCCGACGCGATCGAGCAGCGCCATCGCCTTCTCGTGCGCCTGCGCCGGCCGCGCGCCGCCGACCTCGATCGGCGCCAGCGTGCAGTTCTGCAGCACCGTCAGATGCGGGAACAGGTTGAACTGCTGGAACACGAAGCCGATGCGCGAGCGCAGCCGGTTCAGGTCGACGCCGGGGCGATGGATGTCCTCGCCCTCGAAGGCGATCGTGCCCGAGTCGATGGCCTCGAGCCGGTTGACGGTGCGGATCAGCGTCGACTTGCCCGAGCCCGACGGCCCGCACACGACGACGACCTCGCCCTTGGCGACGGTCTCGTCGATGTCGACGAGCGCGTGGTACTCGCCGTACCACTTGTTGACCTGGTTGAAGCGGATCATGCGTTGAGCGCCGAGGAAGCGGTGGGGGAGCCGGGCGAACGGGCCGGGCGCGGCAGGTCGCGGCGCGCCTGGCGCCGCTCGATCATGAGCGCGACGCGCGAGAGCCCGAAGCACAGCACGAAGTACATCAGGCTCAGCAGCAGGTAGACCGCGGTCGGATGGACGAACACCTGCGAGTTGATCTGCGTGGCGATGAAGGAGGCCTCGGTCAGCCCGATGATGTAGCCGAGCGACGTCGCCTTGATCGTCGAGACGAACTGGTTGACCAGCGACGGCAGCATGCTGCGCAGCGCCTGCGGCAGGATCACGCGCCGCATCGCCTTGCCGTGGCCCAGGCCCAGCGCCCGCGCCGCCTCGTACTGGCCGCGCGGCACGCCCTGGATGCCGGCGCGCACGATCTCGCCGAGGTACACGCCGTCGAACACCACCAGCGCGATCAGCATGGTGGTGAACTGGTCGGTCTTGTGGCCCGTGACGGTGGGCAGGTAGAAGTAGATCCAGAACACCATCAGCAGCAGCGGGATGCCGCGGATGACGTAGGCGATCACCGTGACCGGCCGGCGCAGCGCGGCGATCGAGCTGACGCGCGCCAGGCCCAGCGCCAGGCCCACGGGCATCGCCAGCACGAGCGCGAGCGCGGCCAGCAGCACCGTCGCGGCCACGCCGCCCAGCGGCCCCTGCGGGTACTGGCCGATCAGGAAGTACACCCAGTAGGTCTGGATCAGCTCGATCACGGCCGCGTCCTCACAGCGTGCGCACCGGCCAGCGCCGGTGGATCCAGGCGGCCGCCGCCGTCAGCGCGAGCGAGCCGGCGAGGTAGGCGACGGTCACGAAGGCGAACGCCTCCACGCTGTGGAAGGCCGCCGACTCCACGCGCGCCGCCTGGTACATCATCTCGCCCACGCCGATGACGGTGGCGATGCTGGTGTCGTTCCACAGGATGATGACCTGCGACAGCAGCGGCGGCACCGTGACGCGCAGCGCCTGCGGCAGCACGACGCGCCGCATCGCCGCGACGAAGCCCAGCCCCAGCGCGCGCGCCGCCTCGAACTGCACGGCGGGGATCGCGCGGATGCCGCTGCGGATGTTCTCGGCCATGAACGCCGCGGCGTACAGCGTCAGGCCGATGGCCGCGGCGACGAACTCGAAGTTGCCGGCGTACAGCCGCTCCTTGAGCTTGTCGGGCAGCAGCTCCGGCGCGCCGAAGTACCAGAACAGCAGGTGCGCGATCAGCGGCACGTTGCGGATGACCTCGACGTAGGTCGCGCCCAGCCACTGCAGCGCGCGGTGCGGCGACAGCCGCAGCAGCGCGATCGCGATCGCCAGCGGCAGCGCGCAGGCGATGGTCAGCCCGGCGAGCTTGAGCGAGACTAGCAGGCCGGCGACCAGCCAGTCGTGGTACTGGCCATGCAGCAGCAGCTGGAGGTCGAAGCCGGGCATCTAGCCGGCGCTCAGATCTTGTCGGAGTCGATCTTGAATGCGCGCTTGTCGAACTGCAGCTTGGTCTGCGGGCCGTACCACTTGAAGAAGATCTTCTCGGCCTCGCCCGACTTCTCCAGGCCGGCGAGCGTGTCGTCGACCAGCTTCTTCAGCGCGGGTTCGTTCTTGCGGATGCCCAGCGCCAGCGGCTCGGTGCTGAGGTTGGTCGGCAGGATGCGGTAGTCCTTCTTCGCGGGGCCCAGCTTGCCCAGGTCGTCGATCAGCGTGGCCTCGTCGTTGACGTAGCCCGCGCCCTTGCCCTGCTGCAGCGCCTGGAAGGCCTGCTGCGTGGTCTCGAACGTGACGACGTCGACGTTGGGCACCGCCTTGCGCACGTTCTCCTCCTGCGTGCCGCCCTTGACGGTGAGCACCTTCTTGCCCGCCAGCTGCGGCACGTCGGCGATGCCGCTGCCGGCCTTGACCATCACCTTCTGGCCGGTGACGAAGGTGGTCAGCGAGAAGTCGACCTGAGACTCGCGCTCCTTGTTGTGCGTGAGCGAGGCGGCGAGCAGGTCGACGCGGCCCTGCTGCAGCTCGGGGATGCGCGCCGCCACGGCGATCTGCTTGAACACCGGCTTGACGCCGATCTTCGCCGCGATGGCCTTGGCGAGGTCGACCTCGTAGCCGACGAGCTCGCGCGTCCTCGGGTCGACGAAGCTGTTGGGCTCGTCGGTGCCCAGGACGCCGACGACGATCTCGCCCTTCTTCTTGATGTCGGCGAGCTGGTCGGCGTGGGCGACGGACACGAGGGTCGTCGCGGTGAGCACGGTGGCGAGCAGGGATCGGAGGTTGATTTGCATGGCGTCGCGGTGGTTGTCGAGTGGGCGGGAGGTTACGGGCCGCGCGGGACGCCGCGAAGCGCCGGATCCGCATATCCTACTGCGGCGCCGGCATCCGCGCTCAGGCCAGCTCGAGGTGCGCCGGCGAGAGCGCGCGCAGGAAGTCCGCGGCGGCGACGGCCTGCCCAAGCGCGAGCGCGCCCGTGCGCGCGAAGCCCGGCGCCATCAGGCGCTGCGCGGCCTCCACCACCAGCGGGGCGGAGACGGCGTAGATGTCCTGGCCGCGGGCGGTGGCGCGCCGCACGACGTCGCCCTGGCGCGCCTCGACCACCATCTCGAAGCGCTGCGCCGACCGGCCCAGCGCGTCGGCCGCCACCGGCGGCGGGGTGCCGGCATCGCGGATCTCGTCGAGCGACGACTGTGTCAGGTGGGCGCGCAGGCTGCGCACGCGCAGGTGGCGCGAGATCGTGATCACCTCGCTGAAGGTGAGCTCGACCACCTCCTGCTCGCCGTGCGGCGCGCCGAACGTCCACGTCGAGCGCGCGGCCGGCAAGGGCAGGGGCGCGAGGCGGCCGTCGGCCACCACCAGCCGCGGCACGGTGTTGCGCTCGCCGGTGATGCGCGTGCCCGCCGTCGGCCACCAGCGGTCGAGGGCGACGGCGACCGTGAGCGCGTCGGCCGCGCCGTCGGGGCCCAGCAGCGCGGTGGCGAGCAGGTCGGCCAGGCCGCCGTAGAAGCCGGCCGCGGGGATCACGGCGACGCCCGCGGCGCGCGCCGGCGCGTCGAAGCGCTCGAAGACGTCCATCGCGCTGGCCTGCTCGGCGGTGACGTCGATGTAGTGGGCACTGGCGCGCAGCGCGGCCGCGGCGACGGGCCCGGCGGTGTCGAGGAACGGCCCGGCGCAGTTGACGACGACGGCGCAGCCCGCGAAGGCCGCGTCCAGCGCGGCGGCGTCGTCGATCGCGGCCACGCGCGCCGGCACGTCGCGCGGCAGCGTGGCGGCGTTGCGGCCGACCGCGACCGCGGGCAAGCCGCGGCGCTTCAGTTCGGCCAGCACGAAGCGGGCGGTGTGGCCGGCGGCGCCATAGACGGCGACGGGGCGGGCGGCGGGCGTGGTGGTCATCGGCGTTCCTTTTTGAAACAGACAGGTCTGTCTCGTGAAGGATAAAGACAGGTCTGTATCATGTCAACATGGCCAGAACCGATCCGTCCGCCGCCGGGGACGCCGGCGCCGAGTCCTCCGACGTCCGCCGACGCATCCTCGACACCGCCTCGAAGCTGTTCTACGAGCGCGGCGTGCGCGCCGTGGGCGTCGACCTGGTGGTGGCCGAGTCCGGCGTCGCCAAGGCCAGCCTGTACCGCCACTTCCGCACCAAGGACGACCTGATCGTCGCCTTCCTCGAGCGCGAGGACGTGGAGTTCTGGGCGCAGTGGGACGAGGTCGCCGCGCGCCACGCCGACGACCCCGCGGCCGAGATCGAGGCGCACATGCGCTGGATCGGCAAGCGGCTGGCGCGCGCCAACTACCGCGGCTGCCCGCAGATCAACGTGGCCGCCGAGTTCGCCGAGGCCGACCATCCGTCGCGCGGCGTGTCGCGCGCCCACATGCAGGCGATGCGCAGGCGGCTCGCGGAGCTGGCGCGCCGCTTCGGCGCCGCGCGGCCAAGCGAGCTGGCGGCGCAGCTGGGGGTGCTGGTCAACGGGGCGTTCGTCAGCGCCTCCATGCTGTCGCCCGAGGAGGCGACGCGCGTGCTGCTGGGCTCGGCGCGCGCGCTGCTGGCGGCTTCGCGTTGAGCCCGACCTGCGGTAGATTCGCCCGATGACCGACCACCACGCCTCCTGCTCCTGCGGCCAGCTGCGGCTGGTCGCGCACGGCGACCCGATCCGGGTCTCGATGTGCCACTGCCAGGCCTGCCAGCGCCGCACCGGCAGCACCTATGGCGCGCAGGCGCGCTTCGCGTCGGAGAACGTGGAGATCACGGGCACCTCGACCGAGTACGTGCGCGTCGGCGACGAGGGGACGGCGATCCGCTTCCATTTCTGCCCGACCTGCGGTGCGACGGTGTACTACTGGTTCGGCGACGGCAGCTGGCGGGCCGTGCCGGTCGGTGCGTTCGCGGATCCGTCGTTCCCGTCGCCGCGGGTCTCGTTCTATGAAGAGCGAAGGCATCCGTGGGTCAGCGTGCCCGACGGGGCGGAGCACGTCTTTTGAACGGGGAGACGCCGGCTGCGGAAGCCGCGTCGCGGCCCTGGGTGGTGTACCTGCTCGAATGCGCCGGCGAGCGCCTGTACGCGGGCATCACCAACGACCTCGCGGCGCGCTTCGACGCGCATCGCGCCGGCCGCGGCGCGCGCTTCACGAAGGCGTTCGCGCCGTTGCGCGTGGTGGCGGCGTCCGAGCTGCCGTCGCGGTCGGACGCGCTGAAGGCCGAGCATGCGCTCAAGCGCCGGCCGCGCGCCGGCAAGCTCGCGTTCCTGGCCGCGTGCGGCCTGCCGCTGGATCCGTCGCTGCTGCCGCGCGCCTGATCGCGGCCCGCGCCGGCGCGAGTCAGAACGTGCCAGGGTAGGCGCCGCCGTCGATCAGCAGGTTCTGGCCCGTGATGTAGCCGGCCTGCGCGCTGCACAGGAACGCGCAGGCGGCGCCGAACTCCTCGGGCGTGCCGAAGCGGCCGGCGGGGATCGCTGCGCGGCGCTGCGCGGCCACCTCGTCGGCCGTGACGCCCAGGCGCTGCGCGCGCGGCGCGAAGGAGGACAGCAGGCGGTCGGTGGCGAACGCGCCCGGCAGCAGGTTGTTGATCGTCACGCCGCGGCCGGCGACCTCGCGCGCGACGCCCGCGACGAAGCCGGTCAGGCCGGCGCGCGCGCCGTTGGACAGGCTCAGCGTCGCGATCGGCGACTTCACCGACGAGCTCGTGACGTTGACGATGCGCCCCCAGCCGCGCGCGCACATGCCATCCACCGTCGCCTTGATCAGCTCGAT
>DASQCX010000904.1:0-4523 GCA_035634455.1 Burkholderiaceae bacterium | reverse complement strand
GAGATCCTGAACATCCTCTCGCGCTTCCCGCTGCAGGAGTGGGGCCACAACAGCGCGAAGACGATCCACGTGATGGCCGAGGCGATGAAGCTCGCGTACGCCGACCGCTCCGAGTACCTCGGCGACCCCGACTTCGTGAAGGTTCCCGTCCGCGGCCTGACCTCGCCCGCCTACGCCGACGAGCTCGCGAAGAAGATCGACCTCGCGCACGCGACGCCCTCGGCCAGCATCCGCCCCGGCAAGCCGCAGCCGTACGAGAGCGACCAGACGACGCAGTTCACGATCGCCGACGCGGCGGGCGACGTCGTGAGCGTGACCTACACGCTGAACACGAACTTCGGCTCGGGCATCGTCGCCACCGGCACCGGCATCCTGCTGAACAACGAGATGGACGACTTCTCGGCCAAGTCCGGCGTGCCCAACGCCTACGGCCTGGTCGGCGGCGACGCCAACGCGGTGCAGCCGATGAAGCGGCCGCTGAGCTCGATGTCGCCCACCATCGTGCTCAAGGACGGCAAGCCCTGGCTGGTCACCGGCTCGCCCGGCGGCGCGCGCATCATCACGACGACGCTGCAGGTGCTGGTCAACACGATCGACTTCGGCATGAACCCGGCCGAGGCCGGTTCGGCGGTGCGCGTCCACCACCAGTGGCTGCCCGACGAGCTGCGCATCGAGCGCGGGCTGAGCCCCGACACCGTGGCCATCCTGCGCGGCATGGGCCACAAGGTGGTCGAGCGGCAGTCGATGGGCGACACGCAGACCATCCAGATCCTGCCCACCGGCTTCTACGGCTACGCCGACCAGCGCGATCCGAACGGCGCGGCGCGCGGCTACTGAAGCGCCTTGTCGCGGTCGGCGATGCTGAACGCGATGGTGGTGCGGCCGGCCTCGCTGGTGGCCAGCGTCGCGCCGCCGTGCATCGAGGCCACGGCCTTGACGATGGCCAGCCCCAGCCCGTGGCCGTGCACCTCGCCGGCGTCGTGGCGCGCGGAGTCGACGCGGTAGAAGCGGTCGAACAGCCGCGGCAGGTGCGCCGCGGCGATCGTCGCCCCGGGGTTGGCGACGGCGATCCAGATCGCGCCGGCGCGCCGCGAGATCGTCACGGCCAGCTGCGCGCCCGCGGCGGAATGCTCGATGGCGTTCTGCAGCAGGTTGGACAGCGCGCGCCGGAACAGGGCGATGTTCATCGTCGCCTGGGCGCGCAGCTCGCCCTCGATCGCGACGGTGGTGCCGGTCTCGTCGAGCAGCGGCTCGAAGAACTCGATCGTCATCTCGACCTCGTGCGCGACGTCGGCCGCAGTCAGGCCGGTGGCGGCCTCGCCCTGGTCGGCGCGCGCCAGGAACAGCATGTCGTTGACGATGGAGCGCAGGCGCTCGAGCTCCTCCAGGTTGGACTGCAGCGTGTCCTGGAACTCGGCCGCGCTGCGCGGGCGCGACAGCGCGACCTGCGTGCCGCCGATCAGGTTGGCCAGCGGCGTGCGCAGCTCGTGCGCGACGTCGGCGTTGAAGCCCTCGAGCTGCTGGTAGGCCTCCTCCAGCCGGCCGAGCGCGCCGTTGAAGGCGGCGGTCAGGTCTTCCAGCTCCACCGGCACGCGCTCCAAGCGCAGGCGCTGCGACAGCGTCTTCGGCCGCAGCGCGCGCGCCTGTTCCGACAGCCGCTGCAGCGGACGCAGCCCGATGCGCGCGATCCACCAGCCCAGCGCCACCACCAGCGCCACGGCGCCCAGCGTCAGCAGGGTCAGCGCGGCGAGGAAGGCGCGCAGCGTGTGCTCGAACGGCGCGATGTCGACGCCCACGATCAGGCGCACCGCCGGGCGATCCTTGTAGGGCGCCAGCCGCATCGACAGCGTGCGGTAGGTGCGGCCCGTGATCGGCAGCGTCAGCATGCCGCGGCCGGCCTCGCCCTGGTTGACGCGCTCCATCTCGTCCAGGCCCTTGCCGTACAGGAAGCGCGGGTCGTCGCCCAGCACCCAGAAGCGCACGCTGCCGTCGGCCGGGCTGAGCGTGTCCATCTTGACCTGCAGGCGCGCCCAGTGCTCGAGGTCGCCGAAGCGCTCGATCGAGTAGCGCATGTTCTGCAGGTTGGTGTTGAGCTCGTCGTTCTGGTGGCGCACGAGCTCGCGCTCCAGCACGCCGTACAGCGCGGCGCCGATCACCGTCAGCGTGGCCAGCACGCCCAGCGCGAACATGAGCACCAGGCGGCTGGTGATCGAGCGCTTCACGGCGCCGGCTCCGCGTCGGCGGCGTCGTCGCGCGCCTCCATCACGTAGCCCATGCCGCGGATGGTGTGCAGCAGCTTGGGCGCGAACGCGGCGTCGACCTTGGCGCGCAAGCGCTTGATCGCGACCTCGACGACGTTGGTGTTGGAGTCGAAGTTCATGTCCCACACCAGCTCGGCGATGGCCGTCTTCGACAGGATCTCGCCCTGGCGCCGCGCCAGCACGGCCAGCAGCGCGAACTCCTTGGCGCTGAGGTCGATGCGCTCGCTGCCGCGCCAGGCCTTGCGCGCGATCAGGTCGATCTGCAGGTTGGCGATGCGGATCTGCGTCGGCTCCTGCGCCCGCCCGCGCCGCTGCAGCGCCTGCAGGCGCGCGAGCAGCTCCAGGAACGAGAACGGCTTGACGAGGTAGTCGTCGGCGCCGTCGTGCAGGCCGCGCACGCGGTCCTCGATGGAGTCGCGCGCCGTCAGCATGATCACCGGCGTCTGCTTGACGGCGCGCAGCGCCCGCAGCAGCGTGAAGCCGTCGATGCCGGGCAGCATCGCGTCCAGCACGATCACGTCGTAGTCGTGCGACAGCGCCAGGTGGCGGCCGTCGACGCCGTTGTGGGCGACGTCGACGGCGCAGCCCTGCTCCGCGAGGCCCTTCTGCAGGTACTCGGCGGTCTTGACTTCGTCCTCGACGATCAGCAGCTTCATGACGGTCCGGCGGTGGTCAGTGGGGCGCGTCGGCCTTGGCCAGCTTCGCGGCCTTGCGCTGGCGGCGCGCCTCGTGCTTCTTCTCGTACCAGTAGTGCGCGCGGTCCAGGTACAGGTAGATGATGGGGGTGGTGAACAGCGTCAGCGCCTGCGACAGCACCAGCCCGCCCACCATCGCGAAGCCCAGCGGCCGGCGCAGCTCCGAGCCCTGGCCGTGGCCCAGCATCAGCGGCAGGCCCGACAGCAGCGCGCACATCGTCGTCATCATGATGGGGCGGAAGCGCAGCAGGCAGGCGCGGTAGATCGCCTCCTCCGGCTTCAGGCCCTGGTCGCGTTCGGCGGTGAGTGCGAAGTCCACCATCATGATGCCGTTCTTCTTGACGATGCCGATCAGCAGGATGATGCCGATCAGCGCGATCACCGTCAGGTCGTAGCCGCCCGCCATCAGGATCAGCAGCGCGCCCACGCCGGCCGAGGGCAGCGTCGACAGGATGGTCAGCGGGTGGATGTAGCTCTCGTACAGCAGGCCCAGCACGATGTAGACCGCCACCAGCGCGGCCAGGATCAGGTAGGGCTGCGTGGCCAGCGAGTCGCGGAACGCCTGCGCCGTGCCCTGGAACGATCCGGACAGCGCCTGCGGCAGCCCCATCGCGGCCTGCGCCTTGTTGATCGCGTCCACCGCCTGGCCCAGCGCGACGCCGGGCGCGAGGTTGAACGACAGCGTCACCGCCGGGAACTGGCCCTGGTGGCTGATGGCCAGGTAGGCCGTCTTCGTGGTGTCGACCTTCACGAACGTGGACAGCGGCACCTGCTGGCCGGTCAGCGGCGAGGTGAGGTAGAGCTTGTCGAACAGCGACGGGTCGGCCTGCAGCGCCGGCGTCACTTCCAGCACCACGTGGTAGCTGTTGATCTGCGTGAAGAACTGGCTGACCTGGCGCTGGCCGATGGCGTCGTAGATCGTGGAGTCGATCAGCGCGGGCGTGATGCCGAAGCTCGCCGCGCGGTCGCGGTCGATGGTCAGGCTCGCGGTGGTGGCCGCGTTCTGCAGGTCGGATGCGACGTCCGTCAGCTGCGGCAGCTGCGCGAAGCGCGCCTCCAGCTTCGGCGCCCACTCGTTGAGCTCGTCGAGGTTGGCGTCGGTGAGCGTGTACTGGTACTGCGTGCGCGCCAGCCGGCCGCCGACGTTGATGTCCTGGCCCGCCTGCATCAGCAGCGTGGCGCCCTCCACCTTCGCGAGCTTCGGGCGCAGGCGCGCGATGATCTCGTCGGCGCTCGCCCTGCGGCCCTCGTCCTTGGGCTTCAGGACGATGAAGAAGTTGCCGGTGTTGTACTGCGAGGAGTTGCCGAACATCGAGACGCTCGTGACGTCCGGATCCTGGCGGATGATGTCGGCGAACTCCGTCTGGCGGCGGTTCATCGCCTCGAAGGACGAATCCTGCGACGACAGGGCGTTGCCGAAGATGAAGCCCGTATCCTGCTGCGGGAAGAAGCCCTTGGGGATGACGATGAACAGCGCCACCGTCGCCGTCACCGTTGCGAGGAAGGTCAGCAGCGTGAGGAACTGGTGGCGCAGCACGAGCTCGAGGCCGCGCTTGTAGCCGGCGAG
>DASQCX010000903.1:0-1771 GCA_035634455.1 Burkholderiaceae bacterium | reverse complement strand
GCAGAACGCGATCGAGGGCATGAACTCGATCCGCGACCAGATCCAGGAAACGTCCAAGCGGATCAAGCGCCTCGGCGAATCGTCGCAGGAGATCGGCGAAATCACGGAGCTGATCTCGGACATTACCGAGCAGACGAACGTGCTGGCGCTGAACGCCGCCATCCAGGCGGCCTCCGCCGGCGACGCGGGCCGCGGCTTCTCCGTCGTTGCGGAAGAAGTGCAGCGCCTGGCCGAACGCTCCGGCGACGCGACGCGCCAGATCGCGGCGCTCGTGAAGGCCATTCAGACCGACACCGGCGATGCCGTGGCCGCCATGGAACGCTCGACGCAGGGCGTGGTGCAGGGGGCGCAGCTGTCCGACGCGGCCGGCGCCGCGCTGGTCGACATCGACCGCGTGACGCGCGAACTGTCCGCACTCGTCGAAAGCATCTCGACGCAGGCGCACAGCGAAGCCCAGTCCGCGAACGTCGTGGCCTCCAACATCCAGCACATCTTCGCGGTGACGGAGCAGACCGGCGACGGTACGCGCTCGACCGCGCAGATCGTGCGCGAGCTGTCGCGTACCGCCGAGGAACTGCGCCAGTCGGTGTCCCGGTTCAAGATCGGCTGATGCCCCGACGCTCCCGCTGGTCGCCGTATCCGTCCCGCCGGTCGGGTGCGCGGTCAGCCGGATCCGTTTTGGCGGTAGGCTCATTCGCTGTGGTTGACCGCCCTTGCACGCGCTGTGACGAGCGCGTCGCTGGAGATGATGTTGAGTGAACAAGTAGCGCACGCCGTGCCTGCAGACCTGAGCACCTTGGCCTGGGTGGCCGACGAGCTTCGCCGCACCCTCGACAACGCCCACAAGGCGCTGCGGCGCCAGGTGCGCGAGACCGAGGCCGCGCCGCAAGGCACCGAGATCGACGGCAGCGCCGCGCCGGCGATGCAGCAGGCGCGCGCGCTGTTCCACCAGAGCGCGGGCGCGCTCGACATGGTCGGCCAGGCCGAGGGCGCGCGCATGCTGCGCGCCAGCGAGCAGGCGGTGCTGCGCTTCATGCAGAAGGTCCGCGCGATGGACAACGACGCGGTGACGCAGATCGAGCGCTCGTCGTTCGCGCTGCTCGACTTCCTGCGCCGCCGTCTGTCCGGCAAGGACGTCTCGCCGCTGGCGCTGTTCCCGCAATACCGCGAGGTGCAGACGCTCGCGGGCGCCGACCGCATCCACCCGGCCGACCTGTGGTCCGCCGACGCGCCGTCCGCGGGCGCCCAGCTCGCCGACGCCGCCCCCGCGCTGGTGAAGGCCTCGGCCGGCTCGCACGTGATGGCGCTGCAGCCCGACGCCGATACCCGTGGCCGCATGGAGCAGTGCATGCTCGCGCTGCTGCGCGGCCCGGTGGGGCCGGCCGCCACGCAGATGAGCCAGCTGTTCGCCGGCCTGGCCGCAGGCGCCGCCGGCAAGCTGTCGGGCCTGTGGTCCGTGGCCGCCGCCTTCTTCGAGGCGCAGGCGCAGGGCCGCCTGTCGGCCGACGTCTACAGCAAGCGCCTGACCTCGCGCCTGCTGGCCCAGGTGCGCCTGGCCGAGCGCGGCCAGGTCGACGTCTCCGACCGCCTCACACAGGACCTGCTGTTCTTCTGCGCCCGCGCGCTGCCCGGCGACGACGCCAAGGCGCCGCGCCTGGTCGCCGTGCGCAAGGCCTTCGGCCTGGCCGCGCTGGAGCCGGTCGACTACGAACACGAGGCGCTGGGTCGCTACGACCCGGCGCTGATCCCGCTGGCGCGCCGCCGCGTGGAG
>DASQCX010000902.1:0-12979 GCA_035634455.1 Burkholderiaceae bacterium | reverse complement strand
GCAGCACCTCGTGAGCGGCCGCCTCCGCCGCCGCGCCCTGCGGCGCCTCGCCGCCGCTGCTGCGGTAGACATAGGAATTGGACTTCTCGTCGCGGCCCGTCTTCAGGAAGCCGCGCGACTGCATCTCCTCGAGCAGGCCGCCGAAGCTGCGGAAGCCGTAGTACGACTCGCTGAAATCGGGCTTGCGGCGCTTGATCGCCTCCTTGAGCACGGACGCCCAGATCTTGCCCGTCTCGCCGCGCTCGGCGTACAGCGCCTCGAAGGTCTGCAGCGCGAGCTCGACGGCCTTGTCGCGGCGCGCCTGCGCCTCCTCGCGGCGGCGGTCGTCCTCCGGGTTGCCCGAGGGCTGCGCCGGCTTGCGGCCCTTGTCCGGCGCGGGGCGCTGCTCGCGCCGCATCGACTGGCGCCCGCTCTCGCGCACCAGGTCGTCGTAGAAGATGAACTCGTCGCAGTTGGCGATCAGCAGGTCGGAGGTCGACTGCTTGACGCCCACGCCGATCACCTGCTTGTTGTTCTCGCGCAGCTTGGACACCAGCGGCGAGAAGTCGGAGTCGCCGCTGATGATGACGAAGGTGTTGACGTGCGACTTCGTGTAGCAGAGGTCCAGCGCGTCGACGACGAGCCGGATGTCGGCCGAGTTCTTGCCGGACTGGCGCACGTGCGGGATCTCGATCAGCTCGAAGCTGGCCTCGTGCATCGGCGCCTTGAAACCCTTGTAGCGCTCCCAGTCGCAGTAGGCCTTCTTGACGACGATGCTGCCCTTGAGCAGCAGGCGCTCCAGCACCAGCTTGATGTCGAACTTCTCGTGGTGCGTCTCGCGCACGCCGAGCGCGACGTTCTCGAAGTCGCAGAACAGCGCCATGCTGGTGACGTCGGGGGAGGTGGCCATGTCTTGGATTCCGTTGAAAGTGTTCTTGGGGGTCGCGCGCGGGCGCGTTACGCCTGGGCGCGCGCCTCGGGCCAGGTCGAATACGGGGCCGTCGCCAGGTTCGAGTTGAAGTAGCGCGGATCGTGCGTCACCTCGGCGCCCAGCCAGGCCGGGCGCGCGAAGGGCGCGTCCTCGGCGGGGAGTTCGATCTCGGCGACCACCAGGCCGGCATTGTCGCCCTGGAACTCGTCGATCTCCCAGGTCGCGCCGGCGTGCTCGATCCTGCGTCGCAGCTTGCGCACGATCGGGCCGTCGCTCAGCGCCAGCAGCTGCTCGGCGTCGGCGACCGGGATCTCGTACTCGAACTCGGCGCGCACGGCGCCGGCGCTGGCGCCCTTGATCGTCAGCCAGGCCCGCCCTTGCACGACCCGCACGCGCACCGTGCGCTGCTTGTCGCGGTTGAGGTAGCCCTGGGCGTAGGCGACGGCCGGCGCGGCGCGCCACGCGTCGCCCGCCACCAGGAACTTGCGTTCGATCTCGATGCCCATGCTGGTTCTCCCCGGATTGCCCGAGTCGCATTGTCGTTGCGCGCGGCGGTAGAGTGCGGGCGATGAACAAGATGACGAAGGACCACGCTGGCGGCGTGCTGCTGCTGGTGGTGGGGATCGCCGTGGTCGTCGCCGGCGTCGGCTACGGCGTGGGGACGCTGCGGCAGATGGGCTCGGGCTTCTTTCCGGTCGTGCTGGGCGCGCTGCTGGCGCTGGTCGGCGTGGCGCTGCTGTTCAGCGCGGGACGACCGCCGGGCGGCGGCGCGGACGAGCCACCGGCCGAGATGGCGCACCTGGCCGGCCCGGTCGTGCAGTGGCGCGGCTGGCTGTGCATCGTCGGCGCGGCGTTGGCCTTCGTCGTGCTGGGGCAGCACGGCGGGCTGGTGCCGGCGTCGTTCGCGTCGGTGTTCATCGCGGCGATGGGCGATCGCGGCAACGGCGCGCGCGCCGCCGCGACGCTGGCCGCGCTGCTGACCGTCCTGGGCGTGATCGTCTTCCACTACGGGCTGCACCTGCTGTTGCCGCTGCTTGCCTGGTGACGCCATGCACGACGCCCTGGTGCAACTGATGTACGGCTTCGGCATCGCGCTGCAGCCGGACAACCTGATGTGGTGCGTGTTCGGCGTGCTGGTGGGCAACCTGATCGGCGTGCTGCCGGGCATGGGCCCGCTGTCGACGATCTCGATGCTGCTGCCCATCGTCGCCGTCATCGCGCCGGTGCCGGGCATCCTGATGCTGGCCGGCATCTTCTACGGCTCGCAGTACGGCGGCGCGATCGGCGCGATCCTGCTGAACCTGCCCAGCCATCCGCCGCACGCGGTGACCTGCCTCGACGGCTACCCGCTGACGCTGCAGGGCCGGGGCGGCACGGCGCTGGGCATCACGATGATGTCCTCGTTCTTCGCGGCCTCGGTGGGCATCGTGGTGATGATCTTCCTGTCGCCGCTGCTGGTGAAGGCGGCCGACAGCTTCGGCCCGGCCGACATCTGCGCCATCATGCTGCTGGGCCTGCTGGCCGGCGCGACGATGGCGCGCGGCTCGCCGCTCAAGGGCGTCGCGATGACGATCCTCGGCATGCTCTTTGGCCTCGTGGGTGACGATGAGATCAGTGGCACGGCGCGCTACACGCTGGGCATGACTGACCTGCGCGCCGGCGTCGAGCTGGGCGGCATCACCATGGGTCTGTTCGGCATCGCGGACTTCCTCGTGAGCGTCAACCGCACGACGGTCAACCCCGCCAACGCGCGCGTGTCGATGCGCGACATGCGCCCCAGCCGCGCCGAGATCCGCCAGGCCTTCTGGCCGATGGTGCGCGGCACCGGCGTGGGCACGGCCTTCGGCGCGCTGCCCGGCACCGGCCCGACCATCACCACCTTCCTGGCCTATGCGCTGGAGCGCCGCTGGTCCGGGACGCCCGAGCGCTTCGGCAAGGGGGCGCTGGAAGGCGTGGCCGCGCCCGAGGCGGCGTCGCACTCGAAGACGCAGGTCGACTTCATCCCGACGATGTCCCTCGGCATCCCCGGCGACGCGGTGATGGCGCTGATCCTGGGCGCGCTGATCATGAAGGGCCTGCAGCCCGGGCCGCAGATGGTCACCGACCACCCGGACATCTTCTGGGGCCTGGTCGCCAGCTTCTGGATCGGCAACGTGCTGCTGGTGATCCTGAACGTGCCGCTGATCGGCGTGTGGGTGCGCCTGCTGCGCGTGCCGTACCGCTTCCTGTTCCCGGCGGCGCTGTTCTTCATCGCGGTGGGCGTCTACAGCACGCGCAACAACCTGTTCGACGTCGCCATCACCGCGGCGTTCGGCGTCGTCGGCGCGGTCTTGCTGGCGCTCGAGTTCCCGCTGTCGCCCATCGTGCTGGGCTTCGTGCTGGGGCCGCAGCTGGAGCCGAACTTCCGCCGCGCGATGCTGCTGTCGCGCGGCGACCTGTCGGTGTTCGTGACGCGGCCGGTGGCCTGCGGCTTCGTCGCGGCGAGCGCGCTGCTGGTGCTGTTGCAGCTGGCGGCGTGGTGGCGCCGGCGGCGCGCCGCGGCCTAGAAAGCCGGCACCATCCGCGCGGCGTCGCCCACGCGCAGGCGCGCGCCCGGGGCGCCGCGGGCGTAGATGCCGAACGCGGTCGGGCCGGGGCGGCGCTGCAGCGACAGCGTGGCCAGCGTGTCGAGCAGGCAGGCGTCCACGCGCGCGGACCCCGGGTCGACATTCGGCACGATGCAGCGGATGCACGGCGCGGTGACCTCCAGCCGCGTCTGGACGGCGCCCTGCCAGGCCAGCGCCTCGAGGCTCTCCTCGACGAACTCGTTGCCGTGGGCGGGCAGCGCCAGCACGATGTTGGGCCGGAAGCGGCGCGCGTCGACGGCGGCGTCGCCGGACGGCGTCCAGCGCGCCTGGACGGCGGCGACCGAGGGCGTGAACACCAGGTGCAGCGCGTTGTTGCCGTCGCGCGTATGCACGGCGTCGTCCAGCTTGACCAGGCGCAGCGGCGCGCCGACGACGCGCTCCAGCCAGGCCGCGACGGCGTCGCCCGCGTCGGCGGCGTCGAAGTGCTCGTGGCGGGCGTGGACGTCGCTCCAGATCTTCACGCGGCGCGGCGCGAGCTCGGGCGGCGTGGCGACAGCCTCGGCGTCGGGCGCCGTCAGGACGAGGCCGGCGCCCGCGAAGGCCGGCTGCACCAGCGCGAGCCGCGGGTGCGTGCCCAGCCAGGTCACCACGCCGTGGGCGTCGACGACGGCCCAGCCGCGATCGCCCACGGCGCCGCCGCGCGCGTCGATCACCAGCTCGTCCACCGGCGTGCCGGCGCAGGCCTTGATCGGGTAGACGTACAGCGCCGCGGCGCGGCAGGCGAGGTCGAAGTCGGCGAGGGTGTCGGCCATGGCGGAAAGCGGTCGGATCGCGCGATTGTCGCGCCGCGCGCGGCCGCGGCGGCCATCCGGTACAGTCCTCGTTCGGCTCTTCCTGCACGGCTCCCATGACTGTTCGCGTCCTCACCGGCATCACCACCACCGGCTTTCCTCACCTCGGCAACTACGTCGGCGCCATCCGGCCCGCGATCGCGGCCAGCCGGCGCACGGACGTCGAGAGCTTCCTGTTCCTGGCCGACTACCACGCGCTGGTCAAGTGCGACGACCCGGCGCGCGTCGAGCAGTCGCGCCTCATGCTGGCCGCCACCTGGCTGGCCGCGGGGCTGGATCCCGCGCGCGTCGTGTTCTACTGCCAGAGCGACATCCCCGAGATCCCCGAGCTGAACTGGCTGCTGACCTGCGTCACGCCCAAGGGCCTGATGAACCGCGCCCATGCCTACAAGGCGGCCGTCGACGCCAACGCCGGCGGCGAGCCCGACGACGGCATCAACATGGGCCTGTTCTGCTATCCGATGCTGATGTCGGCCGACATCCTGATGTTCAACGCGCACCAGGTGCCGGTCGGCAAGGACCAGGTGCAGCACATCGAGATGGCGCGCGACATCGCGCAGCGCTTCAACCACCTGTTCGGCCAGGGCCAGGCGCTGTTCACGCTGCCCGAGGCGGTGACGGACGCGCAGATGCAGCTGCTGCCGGGCCTCGACGGCCGCAAGATGTCCAAGAGCTACGACAACGTGATCCCGCTGTTCGAGGGCGGCGCCAGGGGCCTGTCCGCGGCGATCGCGCGCGTGGTCACCGACTCGAAGCTGCCGGGCGAGCCCAAGGATCCCGACAGCTCCCACCTGGTGACGCTGTTCGATGCCTTCGCCACGCCCGAGGAGCGCGCCGCGTTCCGCGCCGAGCTGCGCGCCGGCCTGGCCTGGGGCGAGGCCAAGAAGCGCCTGCACGACGTGATCGACCGCGAGATCGCCCCGATGCGCGCGAAGTACGAGCAGTACATGGCGCGCCCCGAGCTGATCGAGGAGCAGCTGATGGTCGGCGCGCGCAAGGCCCGCGCCATCGCCGGTCCGTTCCTGCAGCAGCTGCGCGAGGCCGTCGGCCTGCGCCGCTTCCAGACCCGCGCCACCACGGCCACCGCGGCACCGAAGGCCGTGGCCGCTGCCGCGCTCGCCACGTTCAAGCAGTACCGCGAGGCCGACGGCCAGTTCTACTTCAAGCTGGTGGGCGCGGGCGACGCGCTGCTGCTGCAGAGCGCGGCCTTCGCGCAGGGCCGCGACGCCGGCGCCTGGGTGGCGCGCCTGAAGAAGGAGGGCGCCGCGGCGCTCGCCGGCGCGCCGGTGACGCTGGCGGCCGACGAGGCGGCGGTGCGCGCCGAGCTCGACCGCTTCCTCGACGCCGAGTAATTCCAGCGTAAAGACCCCGGTCGCTTCGGGACGAAACAGCCGAACAGGAGCAAGATCGGGGTGTCGGCCGCGCCGGAACGGCGTTTGCCACAAGTCCTTCGCGGCATGGACGTCGCCCGTCGCACGCCGCTCGAGTGGAGGTCTCGTCATGAACTACGTTCAAGCGCATCCCCACGCCACCCGCGTGCTGCTGTGGTCGGTGGCGGCCCTCGCGCTGCTGGCGGCCATGTCGGCCGCCGCCGCGTCCGAGCCCGTCACCAGCGACCAGTTCGCGCCGGGCTGGCAAGCGCACGCGCGCCCGCTCATCAACCTGGGCTTCTCGCTCCGGGGTGCCCGCGACCGCTACTACGTGCCGCAGATCCTGCCGCGCGGCGACTACGTGCTCATCAAGCGCACCGGCGACAAGGCCGAACTGATCGACGGCTACCGCTTCCAGGTGACGTCGTCCATCGCCCAGCAGTACATCTTCCTGACGCCCGGCTCCGGCGAGGTGGAGGCGGTGCCCATCGACGACGTGCCCGGCCTCAAGGCCAGGCTGGGCCCCCCGCCGATGCGCTGAAGCGCGATCCACAACGACCGCCGGCGCCGCGCCCGCCGGCGACTTCGGTATGCTGGCGGGATGCGGCTAGATACCCTCGACTACCAGACCGGCGATTCGCCGAAGTCCTGCATCATCATCCTGCACGGCCTGGGCGCCAGCGCGACCGACTTCGTGCCCGTCGCCCGGCAGTGGAACCTGCGCGCGCTCGGCGACGTCCGCTACGTGTTCCCGTTCGCGCCCGAGCAGCCCGTGACCATCAACGGCGGCATGCGCATGCCCGCCTGGTACGACATCCTCGGCCTCGACCTGGTGCGGCGCGAGGACGAGAAGTCGCTGCGCGCATCGGCCGTCGCGCTGCAGGCGCTGATCGATCGCGAGATCGCCGGCGGCATCCCGGCGTCGCGCATCGTGCTGGCCGGCTTCTCGCAAGGCTGCGCGATGACGCTGCTGACCGGCCTGCGCGCGCCGCAGCGGCTGGCGGGGCTGCTGGGCATGTCGGGCTACCTGCCGCTGGCCGCGACCACGGCCGCCGAACGCAGCGCGGCCAACCGGGACACGCCGATCTTCCTGGCCCACGGCCGCATGGATCCGGTCGTGCCCTTCGAGCGCGGCACGGCCACGCGCGACGCGCTCGTCGCGCTGGGCCATCCCGTCGAATGGCACGACTACCCGATGCAGCACTCGGTCAGCGAGCAGGAGATCGAGGATACGCAGGCCTGGCTGCTGAAGGTGCTCGCCTGACCCGCGGCTGAACCGGGCTCGCGCCCGCGCGTGGGCGCGGCGCGCGAGAGGCTTGCTTCAGAGCGGCTTCTTGGCCAGCTTGCCTTTGGGGGCGACGGTGGTGACCGGCGCGACCGGGCGATCCGAGCTGACCGCCTTTGGCTCCGAGGTGTCCTTCTTCGGCTTCTTGACGTTCTTGGTGGCGCGTTGTTCCTTGCCCATGGGGCCTCCGGGTGGGTTGGTGATGGATCGGCCGAGATGGTAAGGCATCGCCGAGCGGGCCCCGCGCGCGAAGCGAAGCTTGCCGGCTTGCGTCCGGTGCGCGCCAAGGGGGCATTGCCGCCATCGGCGAAACTAGCGGCATGTCCAGGACGCCGATGTTCGCACCGCTGCCCGACGGCCCGCTCGACGTGGTCGGCGATGTCCATGGCGAGCACGACGCCTTGCGCGCGCTGCTGGGCCACCTGGGCTACGACGCCGACGGCGGCCATCCGGACGGCCGCCGCCTGATCTTCGTCGGCGACCTGTGCGACCGCGGGCCCGACAGCCCCGGCGTCATCGCCCTGGTGCAGCGCCTGGTGGCCTCGGGCCGCGCGCTCGCGACGCTGGGCAACCACGAGATCAACCTGCTGCGCGGCGACCGCAAGGACGGCAACGACTGGTTCTGGAGCGAGTACGGCGCGCGCGACGCCAAGTACGAGCCGCGCGCGCACCTGCCCGCCGGGCAGCGCGACGGCGTCATCGCCTTCCTGCGCCGGCTGCCGCTGGCGCTGGAGCGCGCCGACCTGCGCGTCGTGCACGCCGCGTGGGACCTCGCGTCGATCGCGCGGCTGCGCGCGGCCGACCCGGCGCTGAGTCGCGTCGAGCACTTCCTGCGCTGGGAGGCCGAGACCGAGCGGCGGATCGTCGCGCGCGGCGTCGGCGAGGCGGCGCGCGTCGAGTACGAGGCGCACCGCGAGCGCCTCGTCGACCCCGGCGCGGCCGTGCCCATGCTGGCAGCCACTTCGCAGGTCGACGAGATCCGCCAGATGGGCAACCCGATCCGCGTCGTCACCTCGGGCATCGAGCGCGTGGCCCCGCGGCCGTTCTTCGCCAGCGGGCATTGGCGCTTCGTCGAGCGCATCCGCTGGTGGGACGAGTACGCCGAGGACGTGCCCGTCGTGGTGGGCCACTACTGGCGGCAGTTCGCACACGTCGATCGCGCCTCGCTCGGCAAGACCGAGGAGAACCTGTTCACCGACCTCGCGCCCACCGCCTGGCACGGCCAGCGGCGCAACGTGTTCTGCATCGACTTCTCCGTCGGCGGCCGCTTCCTCGAGCGCCCGCTCGCGCCGGGCGCCGTGCCGCGCTCGCGGCTCGCGGCGCTGCGCTGGCCCGAGCGCGTGCTGGCGCTGGACACCGGCGAGATGCTGCCGACGACCGCGGGCTGACCGCGCCGTCACGCGGCTGGCGTATCGTGCGGCCATGAGCCACCGCGCCACCCTCGGTCACCAGGTCTTCGGCTTCGCGGACCTGCGCGAGCTGATGGGCAAGGCCAGCCCGCCGCGCTCGGGCGACCAATTGGCCGGCATCGCGGCGGAGACCGCGCAGGAGCGCGTCGCCGCCCAGGCCGCGCTGGCCGACCTGCCGCTCAAGGCCTTCCTGTCCGAGGCCGTGGTGCCCTACGAGCACGACGAGGTCACGCGGCTGATCGTCGACGGCCACGACGCCGCCGCCTTCGCGCCGGTGCGCCATCTCACCGTGGGCGGGCTGCGCGACTGGCTGCTGTCGGACGCCGCGACGCCACCGGCCCTGGCCGCGCTGGCGCCGGGCCTGACGCCGGAGATGGCGGCGGCCGTGAGCAAGATCATGCGCAACCAGGACCTGATCCTCGTCGCCAGCCGCTGCCACGTCGTCACGCGCTTTCGCAACACGCTGGGCCTGCCCGGCTCGCTGGCGGTGCGGCTGCAGCCCAACCACCCGACGGACAGCCCGGCCGGCATCCTCGCGAGCATCGTCGACGGCCTGATGTACGGCGCCGGCGACGCGGTGATCGGCGTCAACCCCGCGGCCGACAGCGTGCCGCAGCTGGTGCGGCTGCTGCACCTGCTGGACGACCTGATCGCGGGCCAGGAGATCCCGACCCAGGCCTGCGTCCTCACGCACGTGACGAACACGCTGCGCGCGATCGAGCAGCGGGCGCCGGTCGACCTCGTGTTCCAGTCCGTCGCCGGCACCGAGCAGGCCAACCGCGGCTTCGGCGTCTCGCTGGCGTTGCTGGACGAGGCGCACGCCGCCGCGCTCGCGTTGAAGCGCGGCCCGCTGGGCGACAACGTCATGTACTTCGAGACGGGGCAGGGCAGCGCGCTGTCGGCCGGCGCGCACCACGGTGTCGACCAGCAGACGCTGGAGGCGCGCGCCTACGCCGTCGCGCGGCGCTACCGGCCGCTGCTGGTCAACACCGTCGTCGGCTTCATCGGGCCCGAGTACCTGTACGACGGCAAGCAGATCGTGCGCGCCGGCCTGGAGGATCATTTCTGCGGCAAGCTGCTGGGTCTGCCGATGGGCTGCGACATCTGCTACACCAACCACGCCGAGGCCGACCAGGACGACATGGACACGCTGCTGGTGCTGCTCGCCGCCGCCGGCCTGAACTTCATGATGGGCGTGCCCGGCGCCGACGACGTGATGCTCAACTACCAGAGCACCTCGTTCCACGACGCGCTGTTCGCCCGCAAGCTGCTGGGCCGCCGGCGTGCGCCGGAGTTCGAGGCCTGGCTGCACGCGAAGGGCATCACCGACGCCGACGGCGCGCTGCGCCCGGTCGCCGCGCTGCCGGCGCTGGCGCAGGCGATGTCGGCGCAGCTGCTGTCCGGAGCCGCCGCGTGACCCGCGACACGCTGCCCGACCAGCCGGTGCACTGGGACACCGGCGAGCTGCCGGTCCACGCGCCGCCGCCGCCGGCCGATCCGTGGACGGCGCTGCGGCGCCATACCCCGGCCCGCATCTCGCTCGGGCGCGCGGGCACCAGCCTGCCGACCTCCGAGGTGCTGCGCTTCGCCGCCGCGCACGCCGCCGCGCGCGACGCGGTGCACCTGCCGCTGGACGTCGCGGCGTTGCGTGCGGAGCTCCGTGCGCACGGGTTCGACGCGGCGACCGCGACGAGCCGTGCGGCCTCGCGCACCGAGTACCTGACCCGGCCCGATCTCGGCCGCCAGCTGGCACCGGCCAGCGCCGATGCGTTGCAGGCCGACGCCGACGACGGCCTGTGCATCGTCGTGGCCGACGGCCTGTCCGCGATCGCCGCGCAGCGCCATGCCGCCCCGCTGCTGGCCGCCTTGCGCGACGCGGGCGTCGTCGCGCAGCGGCTCGTCGTCGCGACGCAGGCCCGCGTGGCGCTCGGCGACGCGATCGGCGAGCGCGTGGGTGCCGAGCTGGTGCTGGTGCTGATCGGCGAACGGCCGGGCCTGAGCTCGCCGGACAGCCTCGGCGCCTACCTGACCTGGGCGCCGACGACGGGCTGCGTCGACAGCGAGCGCAACTGCGTGAGCAACATCCGGCCCGAAGGCCTGCCCGTCGCCGACGCGGCGCGGCGCATCGCCTGGCTGGTGCGCGAGTCGCGGCGGCGGCGCGTCACCGGCATCGGGCTGAAGGACGACAGCGAGGTGCCGCGCGTCGGCGGCGACGGCGAACCCGCGCTGCCGGCTACTTGAGCGTCTTCAGGTAGGCGACGAGGTCGGCGCGCTCCTTGGCGTCCTCGTCGCCGCCGTAGGCCATCGAGGTGCCCGGGACGACGGCGCGCGGGTCGGCGAGGAAGGCGTCCAGCGTCTTGTCGTCCCACACGACCGCGGACTTCTTCATGGCCGGGCTGTAGATGAAGCCGTCCTTGGCGCCGGCGCGGCGGCCGAACACGCCCTTGAGGCCGGGGCCCGCGTTGTCCGCGGCAGTCGGGCTGTGGCACTCGGCGCATTGCTGGAAGGCCATGCCGCCGGCCGCGGCGTCCTGCGCGTGCGCGCCCGCGGCGGCCAGGGCGAGGAAGGTGGTGACGGACAGCGTTCTCGACAGCATGACGGGGAGTCTCCGTTCGGGCAGGCCGCCATGGTGCCCGCGAACGCACGCCGTGGGAATGGCGCGGCCCAAGTCCCTGTGCCGCCGTCGGACGAAGGCCGGGCGTGAACCGGGGCGAAGAAAATGGGCACGCCATGCAAGTCCACACCCTCGTCGCCTTCACCGCCGTCGCGGCGGTCGCCATCGTCAGCCCGGGCCCGGCCACGCTGCTGGCGCTGCGCAACAGCATGGCCTGGGGGCCGCGCACGGCGATCTGGTCGACGCTGGGCAACGTGTGCGGGCTGTTCGGCCTGTCGGCGGCGGCGATGCTGGGGCTGGGCGTGCTGCTGCAGTCGTCCGCGCTGCTGTTCGGCGTCGTCAAGCTGGTGGGGGCGGGCTACCTGTTCTGGATCGGCCTGCGCCAGCTCGCGGGCCGCGGCATCGCGCTGGCGCCGGTCGACGGCGCGACCGCCGCGCCCCGCCCGGCGCCGCTGCGGCTGTTCGGCGAGGCGCTGCTGACGGCCGGCACGAATCCCAAGCCCATCCTGTTCTTCACCGCGCTGTTCCCGCAGTTCCTCGACGCGCACGCGCCGCTGCTGCCGCAGTTCCTCGTGCTGACCGGCCTGTTCATGGCGCTGTCGTTCGCCTCGCTGGCGACGTACGCGGCGCTCGCGTCGCGGGCCCGCGCGCTGCTGGCGCGGCCGCGCTTCACGCTGTGGCTGGAGCGCGGCGTCGGGGCGATCTTCGTGGCCTTCGGCGCCGCGCTGCTGGGCTTGCGGCGGCAGGCGGCCTGACGCGGCGTCCGCTCGCGCTGTCCTTGCCGCGGCGATATCCTTGGCGACTGGATTCCGGAGCCGCCCCGCCATGACCGCCACCCGATTGCCCACGTACTTCATCTCGCACGGCGGCGGCCCCTGGCCGTGGATGAAGGAGCAGATGGGCGGCGCCTACGACCGCCTCGAGGCCGCGCTCGCGCGCATGCCCGCCGAGATCGGCGCCACCCCGCGCGCCGTGCTGATGGTGTCCGCGCACTGGGAGGCGCCGCGCTTCACGGTGCAGACGCATCCGCAGCCGCCCATGGTCTACGACTACGGCGGCTTCCCGGAGTTCACGTACCACATCCGCTACCCCGCGCCGGGCGCGCCCGCGGTGGCCGCGCGGGTGCGCGAGCTGCTGGCCGGCGCCGGCATCGAGTCGGCCGAGGACGCGGCGCGCGGCTTCGACCACGGCATGTTCGCGCCGATGGCCGTGATCTGGCCGCAGGCGGACATGCCCGTCGCGCAGCTGTCGCTCAAGACGGGCCTGTCGCCGGACGAGCATCTCGCGCTCGGCCGCGCGCTGGCGCCGCTGCGCGACGAGGGCGTCCTGATCGTGGGCAGCGGCCTGAGTTATCACAACCTGCGCGCGTTCGGCCCCGCGGCGCACGCGCCGTCGGCCGCGTTCGACGGCTGGCTGGAGGGCACCCTGGCCATCGCCGACCCGGCCGCCCGCGCGGCCGCGCTCGCCGCGTGGGAGCAGGCGCCCGCCGCGCGCCTCGCGCACCCGCGCGAGGAGCACCTGCTGCCGCTGATGGTGGCGCTGGGCGCCGCCGGGCAGGACGCGGCGACGCGCGTGTACCACGAGCGCGATTTCTTCGGCGGCATCACCGTGTCGAGCTGGCGCTTCGGCTGACGCGCCGCCCGCGTGTAGGGGATTCGTGACTCCTGCGATCGGCCCCGGCTTTCGATGCCCCGCGGCGATTGACCCTCGCGGAACCGGCTCCTAGACTGGTCCGAAAGCCCGCGTCCGGCGTCGTGGAGGCGCTGCGGGCCGACATCGTGTCCATCGAGGGTCCGCATGCGCCGATCGCGTCGTCTCGTTGCTGGCCGTCCGGCCTCGGACGTCGCGCACCCGGACGCGCCGGGCCCTTTCCGCGCACGCCGCGATACGGCACGCCCAGGCCTTCGAGAGCGCCGGTCATGACGGTCGGCCGGCTCGTCGCCGCGCCGGCCGGCGCCCGTCCGCCGATGCTG
>DASQCX010000901.1:0-1617 GCA_035634455.1 Burkholderiaceae bacterium | reverse complement strand
CGGCCGCTCCAGCACCCGCGCCAGCTGGTCGGCCTGGCCGAAGTCCTCGTAGTAGCCGGACCGCTCGGTCGTGAGAAAGGAGTGGACGGCGTGGTGAAAGTCGTCCGACCACTGGGCGTCCAGCCCGCAGCCGCCGCGCTGCGGCGGCAGCAGCAGCCGCGGGTCGTTCAGGTCGCTCTCGGCCACCAGGTGGACCGGCCGGTGTCGCGCCCGGCTGATCTCGTCGGCGACGGCGCGGGCGGCGGCGAGGAGGTGGCGGGCGCCCAGGTCGTAGATGGCGTGGACGGCGTCGAGGCGCAGGCCGTCGCAGTGGAACTCGTCCAGCCACAGCCGCACGTTGTCCAGGGCGAAGGCGCGGACGGCGTCGCTGCCGCGGCCGTCGTAGTTAAACGCCCGGCCCCACGGCGTCTGGTAGTGGTCGGTGAAGTAGGGGCCGAACTCGCGCAGGTAGTTCCCCTCGGGGCCGAGGTGGTTGTAGACGACGTCGAGGAACAGGGCGAGCCCCTGGGCGTGGCAGGCGTCGACGAGCGCCTTGAGGGCTTCGGGGCCGCCGTAGGCCGCGTGCGGCGCGTAGGGGAACACGCCGTCGTAACCCCAGTTGCGATCGCCCGGGAAGGCCACCACCGGCATCAGCTCGACGGCGGTGACGCCGAGCTCGCGCAGGTGGGGGAGCATGCGCGCCACGCCCGCGAACGTCCCCTCGGGCGTGAACGTGCCGACGTGCAGCTCGTAGAACACGAGCTCCCCGCGCGGCAGGCCGGTCCAGGCGGCGTCGCTCCAGGCGAACGCGCCGGGCGCGACGATGCGCGAGGGGCCGTGCACGCCGGCGGGCTGCAGTCGCGACACCGGATCGGGCCGCGTCCCCACGCCCGGGAGCACGAACGCGTAGTCGTCGCCGGGCGCCGCGACGCCGGCCGCGGCGCGCGCGGTGTGGACGCCGGCCGGCCCGGCCTGCATCGGCAGCTCGGCGCGCGTGACGCCGCCGGCACCGAAGAGGCGCACGGCCAGGGACGCGCAGCGCGGCGCCCAGACCGCGAACGTCACGTCGCCGTCCGCCTCCACGCTGGCCCCCCGCGCCAACCGCCACGGCAGGGGGCCGCCGGGGGGAACGGGCGCGCCGGGGCGGGACATGGAGCGCAACATAACGCTCGGCCCGCGCTTCCGTAATAACATCTCCCCGATGGCCAGCGCGCCGCGGGCGTTTGCCCCTCACGATCCGCGGTCGGCGCGGCTGCGGCTGGCGATCGCCGTGGCCACCGGGCTCTGCACCGTCGCCGCGATCCCGGCCCGCGCCGGCAACGCGTTCCGGGCGGTGGCCGGCTGGGACGCCGCCGCCGTCGTGCTCGCCGTCCTCGGCTGGATCGTCATCATGCGCACCGACCCGGCGGAGACGCGGCGGCTCGCGGCGGCCGAGGATCCCGGGCGGCGTGCCGCCTGGGCGATCGTGATCCTCGCCAGCATCTTTGCGCTGTTCGCGAACGCCGCCGTGCTGCGCGACGTGCGCAGCTGCGCCGCGGAGACGCGCGACATCTTCGTCGGCCTCTGCGTCACCGCCGTGGCTGCCGCCTGGCTGCTCACGCACACCGCCTACACCCTGCGCTACGCCCACCTCTACTA
>DASQCX010000900.1:0-4225 GCA_035634455.1 Burkholderiaceae bacterium | reverse complement strand
TGGCCTGCTTGAACTTGACCGTCTTGGCGTTGCCGGTCTTTTCCTGCGCGTCACCGCTGGTCTCGTCCACCTTCACGTGGAACGGGTCGATGAAGTTGCCGTAGCCGCGGATCACCGTGACCTTGCGCATCTTGGCCATCGCCGCCAGGCCGCCCGTCAGCTTGCCCACCACCTTGCCCTTGTGCGTGCGCAACTTAGCGATGTCGATCTGCGGCGCGGCGTAGGCCACGCCCAGGTCGGCGAAGTGCGAGACCTCGTCCATCACCGCGGCCACGTGCAGCAGCGCCTTCGACGGGATGCAGCCCACGTTGAGGCAGACGCCGCCCAGCGTGGCGTAGCGCTCGACCAGCACCACCTTCATGCCGAGGTCGGCCGCGCGGAACGCCGCCGAATAGCCGCCGGGGCCGCCGCCGAGCACGAGCATGTCGCACTCGATATCGGCGCCGCCGGCGTAGGTCGACGCGACGGGCGCCGGGCCCGCAGGCGCCGCCGCGGGCGCCGCCGCGGGCGCCGGCGCCGCAGCGGGTGATGCGCTCGCGGGGGCGGGCGCGGACGCGGCGGCGCCTTCGCCGTCCACCACCAGGATCACGTCGCCCATGTTGACCTTGTCGCCGACCTTGACGCGCAGTTCCTTGACCACGCCCGCGGCCGACGACGGGATCTCCATCGACGCCTTGTCGCTCTCGACGGTGATCAGGCTCTGCTCCGCCTTGACGCTGTCGCCGGGCTTGACCAGCAACTCGATGACGCCGACGTCCTTGAAGTCGCCGATGTCGGGAACCTTGACTTCGATCGCTGCCATGTCTGTTCCCGTCCCTTACAGCATGACGCGGCGGAAGTCCGCGAGGACCTGGCCGAGGTAGGTGTTGAAGCGCGCGGCCGCGGCGCCGTCGATGACGCGGTGGTCCCACGACAGCGACAGCGGCAGGATCAGGCGCGGCTGGAAGGCCTTGCCGTCCCACACCGGCCTGGTCGCGCTCTTGCAGACGCCCAGGATCGCGACTTCCGGCGCGTTGATGATGGGCGTGAAGTAGGTGCCGCCGATGCCGCCGAGCGAGCTGATCGAGAAGCAGCCGCCGGTCATGTCGGCCGGGCCCAGCTTGCCGTCGCGCGCCTTGGCGGCGAGCTCGCTCATCTCCTTGGCGATCTGCACGATGCCCTTCTTGTCCGCGTCGCGGATGACCGGCACCATCAGGCCGTTGGGCGTGTCGGCGGCGAAGCCGATGTGGAAGTACTTCTTCAGCACCAGCGTGTCGCCGTCCAGCGAGGCGTTGAACTCGGGGAACTTCTTCAGCGCGGCGACGCAGGCCTTGATCAGGAACGCGAGCATCGTGACCTTGGTGCCCGACTTCTCGTATTCCTTGTTCAGCGTCACGCGGAACGCTTCCAGATCGGTGATGTCCGCGTCGTCGTGGTTGGTGACGTGCGGGATCATGACCCAGTTGCGATGCAGGTTCGCGCCCGAGATCTTCTTGATGCGCGACAGGTCCTTGCGTTCGACCGTGCCGAACTTCGCGAAGTCGACCTGCGGCCACGGCAGCAGGCCCGGCAGCGCGCCGCCGGCGGCCGCGACCGGTGCCTTGGCCGCCTGCGCCTTGGTCTGCGTCGTGCCGGCCATCACGGCCTTGACGAAGCCTTCCAGGTCGGGCTGCGTGATGCGGCCGTGCGGGCCCGAGCCCTTGACCTCCTCCAGCGGCACGCCCAGCTCGCGCGCGACGCGGCGGATCGACGGCGAGGCGTGCGGCAGGTTCAGCGGCGGCTTCGTCGGATCATGGGCCGGCACCGCGGCGGCGGCCGGCGCGCTCGCGGGCGCGGCCTGCGGCGCGGGCACGGCGGCGACGGCCGGCGCGGGAGCCGCGGCAGCCTGCGCCGGCGCGGGCGCAGCGGTGCCCCCGGCGGCCTCGATCGTCGCGATGACCGAGCCCTTGGACACGCGGTCGCCCACCTTCACCTTCAGCGCCTTGACGACGCCGGCATGCGACGACGGGATCTCCATCGACGCCTTGTCGCTCTCGACCGTGATCAGGCTCTGCTCGAGCTTCACGGTGTCGCCGACCTGGACCAGGATCTCGATGACGCCGACGTCGGCGAAGTCGCCGATGTCGGGCACCTCCACGTCGACCAAACCGCCGGCCGCGGGAGCCGCAGCGGGCGCGGGGGCCGGCGCGGACGCTTGCGCGGGCGCCGGGGCCGGGGCCGATGCGCTCGCGGCCGGCGCGGGCGCGGGCGCAGGCGCGGCGGCGCCGGTCTCGAGCAGCAGGATGACCGTGCCCTCGTTGACCTTGTCGCCCATCGCGACCTTCATCTCCTTGACCACGCCCGCCGCGGACGACGGGATCTCCATCGAGGCCTTGTCGCTCTCGACGGTGAGCAGGCTCTGTTCCGCCTTGACGGTATCGCCGGCCTTGACCAGCAGCTCGATGATCGCGACGTCCTTGAAGTCGCCGATGTCGGGCACCTTCACTTCAACCAATGCCATGTTGTTGTCTCCGTGAAGATGGGGTCAGGCGTACAGCGGGTTGATCTTGTCGGCGGCGATGCCGTACTTCTGGATGGCCTCGCCGACCTTGGCCAGCGGCAGCTTGCCCTCGTCGGCCAGCGCCTTCAGCGCCGCGACGACGATGTAGTGGCGGTTGACCTCGAAGTGCGTGCGCAGCTTGCTGCGGAAGTCGGACCGGCCGTAGCCGTCGGTGCCCAGCACCTTGTAGGCGCGGCCGCGCGGGATGAAGGCGCGGATCTGCTCGGCGTAGCTGCGGATGTAGTCGGTCGACGCCACCACCGGGCCGTCGTGCGGCGCCAGTTGCTGCTCGACGAAGGACTGCCGCGGCGCGTCGGTCGGGTGCAGCAGGTTGTGGCGCTCGACGGCCTGGCCGTCGCGCGCCAGCTCGTTGAAGCTGGGGCAGCTCCACACGTTGGCGCCCACGCCCCATTCCGCTTCCAGCAGCTCCTTGGCGGCCATGGATTCGCGCAGGATCGTGCCCGAGCCCAGCAGGTTGACCGTCAGCTTGTTGGCCGCGGCGGGCTGCAGCAGGTACATGCCCTTGATGATCTGTTCCTCGGTGCCCGGCCGCAGGCCCGGCATCGGGTAGTTCTCGTTCAGGAGCGTGATGTAGTAGTACACGTTCTCCTGGTTCTCGACCATGCGCTTGAGGCCGTTCTGCATGATCACCGCCACCTCGTGCGCGAAGGTCGGGTCGTAGCTGACGCAGTTCGGGATCGTGCCGGCGAGGATGTGGCTGTGGCCGTCCTCGTGCTGCAGGCCCTCGCCGTTGAGCGTGGTGCGGCCCGAGGTGCCGCCCAGCAGGAAGCCGCGCGCCTGCATGTCGCCCGCCGCCCAGGCCAGGTCGCCGATGCGCTGGAAGCCGAACATCGAGTAGTAGACGTAGAACGGGATCATGACGCGGTTGTTCGTCGCATAGGACGTCGCCGCCGCGATCCAGCTGCTCATGCCGCCCGGCTCGTTGATGCCCTCCTGCAGGATCTGGCCGGTCTTGTCCTCGCGGTAGTACATCACCTGGTCGCGGTCGACCGGCGTGTAATTCTGCCCCGCGGGGTTGTAGATGCCGATCTGCCGGAACAGGCCCTCCATGCCGAAGGTGCGGGCCTCGTCGACGAGGATCGGCACCGCACGCGGCCCGAGCGCCTTGTCGCGCAGCAGTTGGGTCAGGAAGCGCACGAAGGCCTGCGTCGTCGAGATCTCGCGGCCCTCGGCCGTCGCATCGAGCACCGCCTTGAAGGTCTCGAGCGGCGGCACGGGGATCGCCTCGTCGGCGCGCACGCGACGGTGCGGGAGATAGCCACCGAGTGCCTTGCGGCGCTCCTGCAGGTACTTCATCTCCGGCGTGTCGTCGGCCGGCTTGTAGAACGGGATGTCGCCGACCTTGTCGTCGGGGATCGGGATGTTGAAGCGGTCGCGGAACGCGCGCACGTCGTCGTCGACCAGCTTCTTGGTCTGGTGCGCGGTGTTCTTGCCCTCGCCGCTCTTGCCCATGCCGAAGCCCTTGACGGTCTTGACGAGCAGCACCGTCGGCTGGCCCTCGTGGTTGGCGGCGGCGTGGAACGCGGCGTACACCTTCTGCGGATCGTGGCCACCGCGGTTGAGCCGCCAGACGTCCTCGTCGCTCATCTTCGCGACCATCTCGAGCAGCGCCGGGTCCTGGCCGAAGAAGTGCTTGCGGACGAAGGCGCCGTCGTTGGCCTTGCAGGCCTGGTAGTCGCCGTCGAC